>JAJRYU010000683.1 GCA_024275615.1 Planctomycetota bacterium | reverse complement strand
GCTACGGCCAACGAGAAAAGGGCGAACAAAAGTAGTAAGCCCATCGTCCTCTTGACCGGTCGTCTCACTGCCCAAAGGACCAGCATGGCCAGCAGGAAGAATGACGAGAAAAACTGAAGATTGTCACGGAAGCTAAACTTCTCGTAATAAAAATATCCATTGACGACTTGATGGAAGTTCCAAAAGAAGTCGCGAATCGTTCGTTTCAAAATATGTGCGTTGATCGTATGAACTTGGCCAGCATAAAGATTGGCCAATTCCCCGAACATCCAAATACGGAAGTACATGTAGGCCGGTACCAAGAGCACAAGCGGAACGGCGATCCACCAGGTGTTCCACGGTTTTAGTTCGGGGCCCCGTTTTCTCAGCAAGAAGTAGTCGATGAGGGCGAGGATAGGGCCCCCCATGATGGCGCCTTCTTTGGCCATCAAAGCCAAAAGCAGGGCGGCGAAAAGGAGCACCACTTTCCACTTCTGGGGAGATTGTCGATGAGACACCAATGCCGTGATGGAAATTAGAAAAAGCATGGTGGCCAGGACATCACCTCTGGCGGCTACCCAACTAACGGCACCCCAGCAGCCGGGATGAGCGGCAAATACACTCGCAGCCGAGAGGGCCAAGAAGGCCACATGCTTTCGTTTCGTCTTTCGCAAGATCTGGGGGAGAACTTTGAGAAGCGTCAAATAGTAGACAAGGACACAGATGACGTGATACGCCACGCTGGAAGCATGGTGCCCTCGGGGATTCGCCCCAAACATCTGTACATCCAGCCACATGGAGGCGAAAAGCACCGGGCGAAAAAACGCAACGAATGTGGGGCGACCCCTCCTGGCCGCCTGATTGCGTGAATCTTTACCCAGAAGGACTGCATCCTTAGAGGGGTGCATGGCATCGCTGACCTGCTCCCAGTCATCCAACTGGAATTCCAGGTCAATCATCCAGCCGTGGCTAATGACCGCCGCCAAGACGATTATCAGGAGCCCAGCAGGGCGATTCAGCCACCAAGGCAGTTTGGCATCAGCGTTATTCACAATAAATCCATCAGAGCGTTCGTGGCCGGGCAAGTCTGCCTTGTCCAAAAATCAAGTCGCCTGTATGGTAACTTGCGTGCTTCGGGGCAAAACCGTACCCCGAGACTTTGTGCTGATCGTCTCATTCTGTCCATGACAAAAGAGAGACTTTGGCTCCAGTTTTGATTTGAAATGAGAGAGTCAACGGCCAGGCTTGACGGTTTGGGCTGTCGATACCATGAGGATAACAATTCTTGGGGCTGGAGAGGTGGGCAAACACCTTGCTCGAGCTCTCATAGGTGATGGACACGCCGTCGTTCTGATTGACTCAGATAGGCGAGCGGTTCAAAAAGCACGTGATTCCCTCGATATCGAAGTCATCGAAGGGCACGGCGGAAGTGTCGAGGTCCTGGACCGCGCTTTGGTCTCCACGTGTGACCTTGTTTGCGCCGTGACGCACAACGATGAGCTCAACATGCTCGCGTCGCTTCTGGCCAAGAAGCTGGGGGCCAAGCAGACCGCCGTCCGAGTCCATGGTCTGTCCCATATCACCAAGAGGCGATTTTTTTACCGCAAGACCTTGGAGTTCGACCTGACCATCAGTCCGGAGGAAATGACAGCCTCAGCCATTTCGCGGCAGGTTCGCGGTCAGGATTTGGTCAGCGTGGAGACTGTGGCTGACGGCAAGATCCAATTGAATCGTTTTGAGTTGACCGGCCGTTTCGACGCTGCGGGGAAGAAGATCAAGGATATCAAGCTGCCCCGTCAATGCCTGATCACTGCCCTTGTTCGAGGCACTTCGATTCTCATCCCTACCGGCGAAGATGAAGTGCGTATGGGCGATGAGGTTCTCCTGATCGGGGCGACGGAAACCATGGAGAGAGTCGACAAGATTCTCGGCGGCCGTATTTCCATGCCTCGCAAAGTGATGATCGTCGGTGGCGGGCGCAATGGTCGAGCCGTTGCTCGAACTCTGGAGCGATTGCGACTCAAGCTTAAGATCCTTGATCAGTCAATCGAACACTGCGAGACCTTGGCGAGCCTTTTGCCCAACGCTGAAATTGAACATGGCGACGGAACGAATCTGCAACATCTAAAAGAAAGCAACGTTGAGAAAGTGGACCTTTTCTTGGCCCTGACAGATAACGATGAAGTGAATCTCATTTCTTGTCAGCTCGCCAAAGAGATTGGCGCAACCAAGACCATTGCCATTGTCAGCAAGCCCGACTATCAGGATCTCTACAAGCGACTCAACGTCAACGCGATTATTTCACCGCGCACGCTCGTCGCCGAACGAATCCTACGTTTTGTGCGCTCGGGAGGCGACGCGCGCATTACTTCGATTGAGCATGGTCGTGCCGAGGTTATTGAACTGGGGATCGGGGATCGTAGCCCCTTGATTGGCAAAGCTTTGAAGGACATTGATTTCCCCAGAGGTTCACTCGTTGGCGCGATTGTTCGGGGAGAGGGTGTTTTCGTGCCCAGGGGAGGGGATATTTTAGAAGCTGACGACATGTTGATTGTCTTCGCGCTCACCCAGGCACGCAAGAATGTTGAGGCCTTGGTTCAATGAACCTTCGCCGCGTTCTGCACATGATCGGCATGCTGGTCGTTGTCATATCCTTGACCATGTTAGCGCCCTTGGCCGTCGCTATTGGCTATTGGGAGCCTAATGCCATTCGTGCGTTTAGCATCGCCATCGCTGCTGGACTCATCTTGGGAGGCACACCCGCCTACCTTTGGCGCTCTTCGCCCGAATCGTTTTATCGCCGGGAAGGATTGACAGTCGTCGGTCTTGCTTGGCTCGTCTGTGCTCTCGTCGGTTGTCTGCCCTATGTAAT
>JAJRYU010000682.1 GCA_024275615.1 Planctomycetota bacterium | reverse complement strand
GTGACCTTAGTGTTCCGGGGATAGAATAGGAAGTTATTCTTGACCGGGTGTCAGCGAGCTTTGTCTTGGACTTCCATGGACTTTTTGCCGCCCATACCTCGCCATGCGAACCATATGCCCAGCAGAATCATCGGCATGGAGAGGATCTGTCCCATGGTGACAAAGCTGAAGATAAAGCCGAGATGGGCATCGGGTTCTCTAAAGAACTCAACGACGAAACGACTAACACCGTAGCCAGCGAGAAAGAACCCGGAGAGCCGGCCTGGAACATTGCGTACTTGGGGGCGGCGAACCAAAAAGAACAGCACGACAAAAACCATCAAGCCCTCAAGCGAGGCTTCATAGAGCTGACTGGGGTGACGCGGGTGCAAGACGCCGGGAAAATTGACTCCCCAGGCCACATCAGTGGGCCGACCCCACAGCTCCGGCTTGATGAAATTAGCGATACGCACCAAGAAGATCCCGATCGGGGCGGCACAGGCACAGACATCAAGCACTGGGGCAATCTTCAGTTTCCGGCGCCAGGCGGAATAGATGATCCCGAGACTCGCGCCAATGAGACCGCCGTGAAACGACATGCCACCCGTCCAGATCTTGACGACGCCTTCTGGATGTTCGAAGTAGTAGCCTGGCTTGTAAAACAAGACGTATCCCAATCGGCCACCCAGAATGATGCCAAAAGTGACCGCGACGATGACATCATCGACTTGCTGTTTGGTCATACCTGTGTGGCCGTACTTGAGCAGGCTATAGATGTAGCGCCAACCCAGAACGATGCCGCCAATGTAGCCAAGGGCATACCAACGTAGGGCAAAAGGTCCGAGCTCAAAGATGACCGGATCAATATCGGGGAAGTCGATAGAAGCAAAAAAGGTGTGCATAATAGTGTCTGAAAATCTCAGTCGACTTCGATTTGAAAAATCTTGTCCCAGTTCTTGCCGGTGATCCAAATCTTCTTGCTCGAGGCGTCATAAGCGATGCCGTTCAAAACTCCAGCGGCTGACTTGTCACTCAGCTTGTCGCGCAAACCAGCGCAATCGACCCAGGAATTTATCTTCCCGGTCTTGGGGTCGATGCGCGCAATTCGATCTTGCTGCCAGATATTGGCCCAAATCTCACCGTTGATGTACTCAAGTTCGTTCAATTCGCGAATGCTCTCGTCACCATCCTTGACGCTTATTTTGCGCAATTCTTTGAAGTCAGGATCGCGGAAGGTGATTTCATCGGTACCGTTACTCATGATGAGTTCCTTGCCGTCCGTGGTAATGCCCCAGCCTTCACCTTTGTACTTAAAGTGCTTCTTGCGCCGCAGGGTCTTGCGATCAAAAACGATGGTTTTGTGGGCATGCCACGTAAGCTGATAGATGAAGTCGCCGAGAACGACGATACCTTCGCCGAAAAAAGAGTCGGTAAGCTTGGCCTCTTTAAGGACCTTGCCAGTAGCAAGATCGATTTTCATCAGACGCGATTGACCTTTTTTGCCGGTGCCTTCAAACAAAAAACCATCAGCAATGACCAGACCTTGGGTGAAGTTGTCTGGGTTATGAGCAAGTTCGCCGATGACCTTGTGACCGTTTGTTGGGGCACCCTCTGTCTTGTCACTGCATGAGACGCAACAAGAGGCGTACAGGGAGACACACAAGGTCAAGGATAGAGCCAAAAGGACTTTCTTCTTTGCCAGCGTCATGGGTCGCTCCTCTGCACACGTGAATCAACTGTCGCCACACAATAACCCGTGAGGGCCCGCTAAGAAAGAGATCCCACTACGAAGCTTTCGGCCTTGCTGATGCCAACCAAATTCCAGCGAAAATAACGAGCCCGGCGTACACTGTAGCGGCCACGAGCGGCTCATCCAGGAACAGGAGGGCCGCGATGGCAGCGATGATCGGCTGAGAGAAGATAAAAAGTGCCGTGGTTGAAGCCCGTACTCGTGCCAAGGCAAAGACATTGAGAAAATAGGCCAGGGATGTGGGGAAAAGCAGAACAAACGTCAGACCCAGCCACGCTTGGGAAGTCACCGTCTCAGGAATGAACGGCACATCTCCGAGAAAAATGGGGATTTGCCACGTTGAAAGCACAAAGACCCAGCCAATCATCACGTACGCTGGATAGCGGCGAGACAAGGGGCGCGAGTAGACCAGATAGATGGAGAAGCTCAGTGCATTGGCGCACATGAGCAAATTCCCTTGGAGATACGCGTCATCCAAACTCGCCCCACGCCTGAAGACCAAGTAAGCCAAACCAACAAAGGCAATCAAGGTGCCAATCACTCGGTTGCGCTCCAGCTTTTCTTGGCGGAACAAGATAGCGACCACCAGAGTCAACACCGGAATCAGGCACATGACCAGGGCGGCGTTCACTGTGGGAGCCTTTTGGAGACCTTCCAGGTAGAGCACTTGATTGACCGAAATGCCCAAGAGAGCGCACAGTTGCAAGCGAAGCAAATCTGGCCAAGAAGGAATCGCAGCACGGCCCAAGCGAAGAAAGGCATAGCCCCCGAGAACAAGCGCGCCAAAAAGCATGCGCCAAGCCGCCACTGCTTTGGGGTCGAAGCAATCCAACGTCAATTTGCCGAAGAGGGGAAATAGGCCGAAGCAGAATTGCACAACGATCAAGGCAATTATTCCCTGCCGCCTATCCGCCGCTGTCTTGTCGATGGCATCATCAGTCATGTTGCAGGCTACTTGTCCCGAGAGATGTGAACAAGCAGGCGAGTCGCCTCGCGCCTGGGTCAGCCCGCCTTCTTCATGGGACTGTGGTCACTTTTGGGGCACCAAGGTTAGGCGGTGTTGGCTCTTACCCGGTGCAAACGGCGTCGATCGGCCATGAACCCAATTTGAGTGTTGGTCCCCATAATGGGGTGATTTGTAGTGGCCGCTCTGACCGCCTGGCATTTGAAACAGGCCTTTTGCCACTTCCCCAGGTGCTACAACCAGGCGCATGCTTGCGCCAAAGCTCACTCCTTGAGCGCGAACAGTATTGGCATCTCCTGGCAAACCTTGTGTCTTCATGTTCAGCCAACCACCGACAATGGGGAGTCTTCCCATGGGATGATGATAAAAAGTCGGCCGCGCAGCCGACCAGGTTGAGTCCAGGTCGAAACGCACATCCGAGACGATGTCTGCCACGGTGTTCCGAAAAACGTCGTTGATCATGGCATGCCAAGACTCATACTTGGGTGCCAGCAAATGTATCGGCCTTTCATTGAGAAGAGCAAAGAGAGGCTCGTCCTTGAGGGGCCAATTATAAACAAAATCGTCGTCCAAACTGGCACAAGCCGCAAGCAAGGGAGCAAACACGGCTTCTCTCAATCTCTCGGTGAAGATCTTCAAGACATGCAGACCTTGAGTATCAAGATTGGCAAAACCATCCCACTTGCCAATGATGTTGGCCGCTTTCGCCACCGCGTCACTGAACTGTAGGTCTATGTCAGTCTTGACCAGATCTTGGATGCGAAGGTACTGTTCGTCCAAAGTGTCGAGCTGAATAGAGGCAAGGGACTTCAAGGTGTGCTTTGGCATTTTCTCAAGAAGGCTGCCAATACGACGGGCGCGCCACGCCGGGACCCAAACTCGACTTAAAGTCCTAGCTGTGTTGTGGTCCACCACACGATTGTTGGCGGGAAAAAGACCACCGGATGCTGGGTCCCTGATTTGGGGGCGCACCACTTGGCCCTGCCCGGCAACATCACCTTTTGCCCAGGACCGAGGAGCTTTGCCATCGTAGCCCACACGTTTGGCCAGATAACCCGAAAGAACCCAAGCAATGTGCCCTTGAGAATCAGCGATCAAGACGTTCTGCGACGGCCCATACCAGGAACTCGCAGCCAGAATCGCTTCATCCACATCTTTGGCAAACATGACATTGAGAATGCTGAGATTATGAGTGGCAGCATCAAGAGCCGTGGTCTTCAGCGCCAAAGGTCTGTCCAGCCAATCCTTGCCAACGACCGGTCCCCAGATTGTCTTTCTTAACTTCAGAGTATTGGCAGATCCCCGGGCAATCCGAATCGTCTCAGTGGCGAATTCAAAAGACTGTTTTCCTGTGGACGTAAGATAGGAGGCCTTGTCCTTGGGATCGACCTCCACCACCACGAGGTCTTCGTGGTCCGCCATACCATTGGTGAACCCCCAAGCCACATGGCGATTTTCGCCGATCAGTACACCCGGAGCTCCGGGGGCGCTCAACCCGGTCACCGTGTTTTCTTGCCAACGGAGTTGAAGTCGATACCAAGACCCTGGAATCGAAGCGCGCAAGTGAGGGTCATTGGCTAGTATCGCTTTGCCATCCTCACTACGACGACCAGCGACAGCCCAATTGTTCGATCCAATGCCCATGGTGTCGAATGTCTGCACAATGTCACGCCCCACTGGCTCGCGCTTTGTTCCGTCTCGAAGATCAATGACATCGGGACCGGGAATCGGCAATGGCTTTGCTCCGAGTTCGTCCGCCATGGGCTCGTCAAACGTGGTCACGTCTGGCGTGAGAAATTCGTAAAGGGCAGGCGCTAGGGCCTCTTTCATGGGCCCAAGATTTTTTTCGTAACTCACATTGTACGACAAGGCGTCAAAAAAGAAAAAAGCGATGAGCATGGTGTCTTCGAGGAGCCACGGTTTCGGATCTTCGCCAAGCAGCAAATACTCCGGTGGCACATCGCCCAAAGCTCCCAACCCAACATTGACACCGCGGACATAACTCTCGAACTGCTGCCGTGTTTTTGGATCCAATGATTCCGCCATGGCCCGGGCATGGCGACGATAACCCACGGTTCTTTGAGCACGATCAACACTCAGGGTACTTTCACCAAGAAGCTCGCTGAGTTCTCCGGAGCTAAAACGCCGACAAAGATCCATCTCAAAGAAGCGCTCCTGGGCGTGAAGAAACCCCTCGGCAAAGTAGGCATCGGACAGGCTCTCCGCTTGTATAGTTGGGACTCCAAGATTATCACGATCAATGACAACCTCGGCATCAAGCCCAGTGCAGATCAACTGTCCTTCGAGGCGAGGCAAGGAGTCTTCAATCCGGCCATGGAGCCAAAACGCTCCTGCAGCAATGACCAACGCAAAGATCAGAAGAAGAACTCCAAGAACACTGATAATCTTGTGGCGCCGCCAGAACTTTTTGAACATGAACTTTCTCTACGGTTTTCTCATCGTATCTGTGAGCAAGCCAAATCCCAGCTTCGGGATACAGATTTCCTGGTCAATGTAGCAATCTCAATTCGAGAGCACACAATCCGTGCAGCGCGTGGATTTGGGGGATTTCCCTGCCTTTGTGGGCTTGCTACTAGGGAGCCGATCAAACAACGGAGAAAGAAATGAAGACTTTTGGAATCATGGTCCTGCTGGCACTTGTATTCGCAGGCAGCATAACTGCCCAAACGACACCAGACCTCAAGGACCCAAAGATCAAGCTTGAGACGCTGAAGACTCAAGTCGCGACACAGGAAAAAGCCGCCCTGAAGACACTGGGCGACACTTGGATCAAACTTCTCCAGAAAAAAGACGCTGACGCTGCTGAAGCCGCCAAGGGATATGACGCAGAGGGCGCCGAAAAATCCGTGGTGAGTGCCAAGATCACAACCTTGCAAACCGAGCGAGACCGCATTCAGAGACGACTCGAGATCATCCGTGATGCCCTCTTGGCCAAGGACGGCAAGACTGAAGCTGGCGTCATTGATGCAGCGATCACTGCGGCAACTAAGGACCACCTTGACTTCACAGACCCCTCCGCACTGTTGGGGAAAGCCAAAGCTTGGTTGACTGATCCCGAAGGTGGCATTCGCATTGGCATCAACATCTTGATGTTCTTTGTCATCCTGCTTGCCGCCAAGATCCTCTCCAACATCGCTGCCAAGATTCTCAGTAAGACCCTGAGTACGTCCAAGCTCAAGATCTCCGATCTTCTCCGGGACTTCTTCATCAACACGACACGCAAGCTGATCTTCTTTGGTGGTTTGGTCATGGCCTTGGGGCGTATCGGCATTGACACGGCTCCTCTTCTGGCTGGTATCGGAGTCATGGGGTTTGTCATCGGTTTTGCCTTGCAAGGCACACTTTCCAACTTCGCTTCTGGTGTCATGATCCTGCTCTATCGCCCCTATGACATCGGCAATGTTGTGAGTGCTGCGGGCGCGACGGGCAAAGTGACAGCGATGAGTTTGGTGTCCACCACACTGACCACACCCGACAACCAAATCGTCATCATCCCCAACTCATCAATCTGGGGTGGTGTCATTACCAATATTACCGGTAACCCGACACGGCGGGTCGATCTCACATTCGGCATCGGTTATGACGATGACATTCCCAAAGCCATGAGCATTCTGAAAGAACTGGCCACGGGACACCCTTTGGTTTTGAAGAGTCCAGAAGTTGTCGTGCAACTCCATGAATTGGCGGATTCGTCGGTGAACTTTGTCGTCCGTCCTTGGTCCAAGACAGGGGACTATTGGGCAGTCTACTGGGATTTGCACAAGGCTGTTAAGGAACGCTTTGACGCCGAAGGCATCTCGATTCCTTATCCACAGCAGGATGTTCACGCTCATCAAGTCGGTGGAGTGGCCTCCGCATAGTCGGAGTCCCAGCACGGGGGAGAAGAGAAGAAAGCAGGGGCAGAGGGACTCGAACCCCCAACCTGCTGATTTGGAATCAGCTGCTCTGCCAATTGAGCCATGCCCCTATTTGGGCCTTATGTTATCCGATGCCCATTCCAGGGCAAGGGGTGCGCTGGATTGGCGTCTGAATGCAATCAGACGCCATCGTGGCACGTGGCCTTCTCTGCTAGGCAGAACACGAACAAAAGGCGGACGGTGGACTCATCAAGGAGATCATAGGCACTATTTCTTCTTGGCCTTGGGCAGTTTGATTGCGGAATAGATGATCTCCTGAGTGCCCTGCTCCACGCCCATGGACTTCACGACCTTGGGAAAGGTGAAGACTCCAACATCGACATAGGTGTTGGTCTTG
>JAJRYU010000681.1 GCA_024275615.1 Planctomycetota bacterium | reverse complement strand
TGAGAGGTGAATCCCCGCCGTTCCCATTGACGCCCCTTCAATGGCACGTCGCGTCACCTCGGCCATGCCCAAGCGATCGATCTCTTTCATCGAAAAGACATTGATGCCACTTTTGATGACCATTTCTTTTTCGGAATTATCAACGTCCCGGGCACCAATCACAAAAACGTTGGCCGGATCAAGACAAGGTCCTTCGCCTCCGACAGCGTTGAGAGCTTCGCTGCCATATCCTAGGAGTGAGGCCAAAGGCATACCATGCACATTGCCTGAAGGAGATGTGCTCGGCGTATTCATGTCTGTGTGAGCATCGAACCAAATAAGACCAAGCTTGTCATTCTTCTCACGAAAATGCGACGCCACGCCGGCGATCGTTCCTGCAGCGATAGAGTGGTCGCCGCCTAAGAAAATAGGCAGGCATCCTCTGTCCTTTGCGTCCTTGGCCACGTCATGCAAACGAGTGCAAACTTCGACAATTTCATCGATATATTTGGCACTGCCTTTGTCATCGGGAAGGGACACGCGACTCTGTAAGGCGATCTCACCACGATCCAGCACTTCATACCCCAAGGTCGAGAGTTGCTGGTCAATCCCAGCGATTCTCAAAGCGCTGGGTCCCATGTCCACCCCCCGCAGATTGGCTCCCAAGTCCATGGGAACTCCAAATATCTCGATTTGTTTGGACATAACCTGTTTGTTCTCACTGAGTTAGTGTCAAGGTTTTGATACGGACTCCATTGCCAGGAGTATCGTGTCGATAGTGTATGGTCAGGATGCTCATTCACCAATGGGCGCATTGTCCGTCCCATGGGCAGAAATGTTGTTCTTGGCATCGATTCGAATCACCTGGCTTTGACCAGAACGACGACTATCAGTTCGAGAGTGCTATGGAACGAAGATCACTGAGCAATCATGAAATCAACTCAGCGTTGGGGCGCTTGGCTGGCTGGGAAATCGTTCACGGTAAACTCCACAAAGAATTCCGCTTCCGCGACTTCAATGAGGCCTTTGGGTTCATGACGCGCATTGCCCTCGTTGCCGAAAACCTTGGGCATCACCCTGAGTGGTCCAATGTCTATGGCACTGTAACCGTCGATCTCATGACCCATGATGCCGGCGGCATCACCGACTACGATCTCATCCTGGCCGGGAAAATGGACGTCTACGCCTTCCCTTCCAAGCGCCCAGTCGAACCGATCAGCTAATCCCACGACAGAATTCCCGACACACTTTCAAATGTGCCGGGAATCCGAAGATCGAGCTTGAAATGATCACGCCCCATGAGTCGATCAGTCTAGCTGTGAAAGGGATAGCGGTAATCGGTAGGAGGAACAAAAGTCTCCTTGATTGTTCTTGGTGAACACCAGCGCAACAGATTCAGCTTGCTACCAGCCTTGTCATTGGTGCCGGATGCGCGAGCACCTCCAAATGGCTGCTGCCCGACCACAGCACCAGTTGGCTTGTCATTGATATAGAAATTCCCAGCAGCGTTGGCCAATGCATGGGTCATCTTGACAATTTCCTGACGATCGCGACAAATGATCGCTCCCGTCAAGGCGTAAGGCGAGGTGGTATCGCAAATCGCCAAGGTCTCAACGAGCTTTGCATCATCGTAAGGCAAGATGGTCAAGACTGGGCCGAAAATCTCCTCGCACATCGTCTTGAAGTTCGGGTTCTCAGTAACGATGACCGTAGGTTGGACGAAATAACCTGTCGAGTCGTCGTACTCCCCGCCGCAGACAATCTTGCAATCATCAGCATCGCGGGCGAAGTTAATGTAGTCAGCGATGGTCTTGAAGGCAGCGCCGTCGATTACCGCATTCACAAAGTTGGAGAAGTCATCAACAGGACCGACTTTGACCGTGGCGACTTCAGCTAAGAGGATCTCCAAAGTCTGGTCCAAGATTGAGCGCGGAACATAGGCACGGCTGGCCGCCGAACACTTCTGTCCTTGATATTCGAAAGAACCGCGCAGGAGTGCCGTCGCCAAGACCCTTGGATCGGCACTGGGATGGGCGAAGACAAAGTCCTTGCCGCCGGTCTCACCGCAGATTCGCGGATAGCTCTTGTAGCGTTCGATGTTATTGCCAATTTCCCGCCACATACCTTGGAAGACAGCGGTCGATCCAGTGAAGTGGACGCCAGCCAAGTCCGGACTCGAAAGGGCTGCTGGGCCAATTTGGCTGCCCCGTCCATGTACCAAATTGATGACACCTGGGGGCAAGCCAGCTTCCTCAAGAATCTGCATGAGAAAATAGGCCGAATAGGTGGCGGAAGATGCAGGCTTCCAAACCACAGTATTGCCCATCAAAGCCGGAGCACTTGGCAAGTTGCCAGCAATGGCGGTGAAATTAAAAGGCGTCACGGCGAAAACGAAACCTTCCAACGGACGTTGCTGAAGGCGATTCCAACAACCCGGCCCGGATTCAGGCTGCTCTTCGTAGATTTCTTGGGCGAAACGAGCGTTGTAGCGCCAGAAATCAATGAGCTCGCAGGCCGCGTCGATTTCGGCCTGAAAACAATTCTTACTCTGACCGATCATAGTTGCCGCATTGAGCGTGTCGCGCCAGGGTCCGGCCAGAAGGTCAGCGGCCTTCAAGAACACGGCGGCCCGCTGTTCCCAGGGTGTGTCTGCCCACGCTGGAGCTGCAGCCTTAGCTGCTGCAATCGCGGCTTCTACATGACTGCCATCTCCTTGATGGCAGCGTGCCACAAGGTGTTTGTGGTTGTGAGGGGGTGTGACGTCGACGGTCTTGCCAGTGGTGATGTGCTCACCACCAATGACGAGAGGAATGTCAATGACTTCCGACTGCATCTCTTCGAGGCGTGCCTTGAGAGAAATAGCCTCGGGACTACCGGGAACATATTGCCGTACTGTCTCGTTCTTTGGCTCTGGCGTCTGGTACAAGCTCATTTTTTGTCTCCTGGAATGCGATCTTGAGGTCCTTTTCTTAGCACCGGGAATAGCGGCGCACCAGCGTCGGGCAAGGAGTGAGTCGGATGAAACTGCAGAAACGCAAGTGCAACCCCAG
>JAJRYU010000680.1 GCA_024275615.1 Planctomycetota bacterium | reverse complement strand
GTAGGCCTCGTTGGCGTGCCCGGCATGACTGCCGATAGACTGCTCTGGGGCGCTTCTTCGCCGTCGCAAACTTGATGAGTTGCCCCAGCTCATTCACGTTATGATGGGAACCATGAGTTTGGCGGGTCCAAGCCCGGAAGCGGCCGAATTTGTTGACATTCATGACCCAAGAGACAAGAGTTGGGGCGATCCGTGTGTCCTGGGCTCGTGGACCCGGCGGCGCTCGAACAAATAGAAGAAGAATAATTCAGTGGCGTCAAGAATCCGGAAGCCGATTACATGCAGGAAATCAAACCGAGGAAGTTAACCTTGTCAGCAGCCTATGTCGAAGCCGTAACGTCCCTGAGTGATTCGGGGTTGCTTGCTATGGCGGACAAACACATTCTTTGCCGGAGCCAATTGTGAGACCGAACGATCCCGGGTTTGACGTGCTGCTCTCTGAAGATGAGATCGCCAGCCTCATGGGTTGCCCACCAAGAGACTTGGAGCTGGCAAGTGCGGCGCCGTTACGTCTTCTGGTTACAGGTGCAGGTGGCAGTATTGGCCGCGCGCTCACACTTTCACTTTTGTCGCATGGACACAAAGTGACCGCTTTGGACCGCAGCGAAAAAGGCCTTTTCTTGCTGTTGCAAGAGTGCGCCGAATGGAGCGATACGATCCGCCCGGAAGTTTTGGTTCAAGACCTTGGCGACTATGAGCGCCTCGCCTCGCTGCTAACCCATGGCAGTTTTGATGCTGTCATTCATGCGGCGGCCTACAAGCACGTTGGTTTCATGGAAGCGAATCAAAAGGAGTGTTTCCGCAACAATGTTGGCCACACCATTGAGCTATTTCGCCAAGCGGAGAGCGCCCGTGTCGCGCGATTTGTTTTTCTGTCAACCGACAAGGCAGTGGAAGCAACAAGCATCATGGGGCAGTCCAAGGCCGAAGCGGAGTTGGCTCTTACTCTTGCCGCAGCGAATGGCAAGATGAGTTTGGCTATTCTCCGGCTGCCGAACGTCTTGGGGAGTGACGGGAGTGTGGTCCAGATTTTTCGTAGGCAGGCATGCCTTGGCCGACCATTCACTGTTACCGACTCCCAAGCTGCCCGGTTGTTCGTTGCACCCCAAAGTGCAAGTCATTTTGTCGAGTCCGCCGTCACCAACGATTTGCAGGGCGTCCTTGTGCCCACAGACTTCATTGAACTGAATATCGTTGAGCTGGCTGATCGTTGCCATCAACTTTGGGGCATTTGCCCGACGTATGAAATCGCCATAACTGGCTTGGGAGCCGGGGAGAAACTTCGGGAATCCCTGATTGCTTCACACGAAATTCTTGTGCCTTCCCCACTAAAAGGCACTCATCTCGTGCAAACCAAGTGCTCCACGACTCATGAGAATTGAAAACGTCTGCGAGGCCGCCGAAGAGATCACTGTCGAGACGACGGGTGCCGTCTTTCAGTTTTCAGAACATGAAATTGCCGTCACCGCCAAGATTCCCAAAGAACAGAAATTGGTGAGAGTCTTCATCGATGGCCTTGGGGCTTGGCGCCTCGAGTCAAAGGGAGAAGCCGAAGCAGTCCTAAGGCGAGAAGGGCAAAAGGTCGTTCTCGGCTCTGACAGTTTTTTGGCGATGTCGAGCGAATCAGCAAGTACCGTCAAGACAGAAGTCCTATTCGATGCCGAGCGTATCGAGAAACATGGGCAAGCCTGCGATCTGCGCGGCGGCGGTCTTGGCC
>JAJRYU010000679.1 GCA_024275615.1 Planctomycetota bacterium | reverse complement strand
TCCAGCGTCATTTTCCGGTGCTTTCGCATTCGACACCGTCTCCACAGAGAATACTCGCCAGCGTCGGTGCCCGATCAGGGCAATCACAACGTCGTGGTCATCGCAACATAGGAGGATAGTGTTTTCCGCCGGAAACTGCACATGAATTCGATGTATTTCCCTCATGTCGAACCTCCGACAATGCCGAAGTTCCAAGAGGAGATTTCACCATCCCCCAATCGAGTCAGAAACACGAAAACTCTATCCAATTCCATGTGACACGCAGAGGCCGTGCTTTGAGTAAGCTGAGTATCTCCCAGAAGTTGTATGCCGGATTTGGCATCGTCTTGCTCCTTTTCATTGTCACCAACGCGGTACACATGAGTGGCGGCGATAAGGCCAATCTCGATGTCCACCGGGTGTTTCAGGAAGCTCGCAGCGCCAGCCGAGCCGAGATCGCCTTGCACGCATCTTCGAGCATTCAGCAGGAATTCCTTTTGACGCAAGACCTTAGGCTTGTTGATCAGTTCAAGAAACGTCTGAACGAATTGGAGGCCAACGCACGAGGGATTGCTGAAATTGGTGCAGAATTTGCCGAACCCGCTGACCAAATTCAACGATATGCCGCCCAATACGGCGCAGTTTTCGAATCAGTTGTGGCACTTTGGATTCACAAAGGACTGACTGAGAAGAAAGGACTTCAAGGCGGTTTTCGCAACGCGGCCCATGCGCTCGGTGACGCTTTCGCCTTTCACGAAGTGGACTCACTTCTGACAGAATACTTGCTCATGCGGCGCTGGGAAAAGGACTTTCTCCGGACTGGATCGTCGAAATACCACGATCGATTGTCGGCCTCCATGACCAGGCTTTCTGACCTCACCAAGAAACATGCCCTTCTTCCTGAAGCCAAGGAAGCTCTCATGAAGTCCTTGGCGGCCTACAGCCATAACGCCAACCTCGTACTCGCGGATCGTGAAGATTCGCAGTCCTACGCACGCCTGCGCCAGAGCGCCCATGAGATAGAATCTTCCATCAAGAGCAATCTCATTCGCGGCGCGCGCGCCGACTTGCTCCAGATTCGGCGCCATGAAAAAGACTATCTACTTCGCGGCAAGAAGAAATACGTGACAGCAACGAACAAGAGCGTTCAAGCACTCGTCGACAAGGTCGAAAACACACGGCTCACCGAGACCCGTGTGACTTTTCTCAAAGAGCTCTTGAGTGACTACGGAAGAGACTTCAATGCACTCGTCACCATCGATCGCGACCTGGCAGACAAACTGACAAATCTCGCAAGCTTGGCGAAAAAAACGGGACAACAGATCCAGGAGGTTGTGGCACAGGCAGAGGCGTCGGGTTCACGCGCCCAGGAAGAGATTGGCCAAGATCGCAGCAAGACAGCGAATCTCGCTTGGCTCCTCATGCTTCCAGCGATCGGCATCGCTTTGGCGGTGGCCTTCTTGACAACCCGTTCTTTGCAAAATTCCGTTTCGAATGCCGTCCTTGCCCTCAAGAAAATCGGCCAGGGCGACTTCAGGGCTCAGGTCGAAATCAAGTCGAACGATGAGCTTGGCATGATGGCGGAATCGCTCAATGGAGCAATAGAGCAAATCCGATCAACACTCAACGAGCTCGAGCACAGTTCCTCCGAGATTGATCAATCGGCTCATCAAGTGGCAGCGGCTTCTCAGACGATTCAGTCAACTTCGGAATCGACTTCATCTAGCGTCGAACGAGTCACATCAATCAGTCAAAGCCTGACCGCGAATTCACAGGCCGTCGGCACTGCTATCTCCGAACTTTCTGCTTCAGTCGGCGAAATATCCAACAACACTACTTTTGCCGCAGGAGTGGCCAGTCGAGCCAGCGATCTTAGCAACGAAGCAATTCAAGCCATGGTCCAGTTGGGACAACATAGCCAGGACATCGGCAACATCCTCGACGTCATTTCGGCCATCGCACAACAAACCAACCTCTTGGCACTCAACGCAACAATAGAGGCGGCACGAGCAGGTGAGTCAGGTAAGGGGTTCGCGGTTGTTGCCAACGAAGTGAAAGAGCTCGCTGGCCAAGCGAGCAATGCCACTGTTGATATTCAAAAGAAAGTCGAAGCGATCCAGGAGTCAACAGATCAAGCTAATAGCGTCATCGTTGAAGTGGCGGGAATCGTCGATGAGATCAATGACCGCCAATCTTCGATCGCAGGCGCAGTGGAACAACAAAGAGCAGCCATCGAGGACATTGGCAGAAATGTCAAGGAAAGCGCTGCCGGAAACGAAGCAATAACCCAGGACTTAGAAACGGTGTCTCAAGAAGTCGCCGGCGCAGCCATGTCCGCAGTGAGCTCCCATAGGGAGTCCCAAGAATTACTTCGTGCCGCCACAGAGATGAAAAACATCGTCGGCAAATTCTCGACTTAGATTTCGCAGAGGCCTCTACTTTTTCTTCTTCTTCGTTTCAGCGAGAGCAAAGAAAACCTGGAGTCGGCGAAAATCAACGTCTTGCACTTCAACTTCAATTTGGTCGCCTTCACGAAAAGCTTTGGTTCCGCCGCGGCTTTGAATGGTAATGGTTGGACCATCTTGTTTGATGACACGACCAATGCTGCGGGCCGGTAGATAACCTTTCACACACAGCGCTTGAATATCGATCTCGAAACCACCTCGATTGACACGGCCAACTTTGGCATGCAGAACGTCGCCAATCATCGGATCCATGTATTGGCAGATTTTGAGATCATTGACGGCGATCTCCACCATAGCTGCGACCTCTGCCTGTGTACTGGAATGCTCCGCGACGTCGAAGAGATCGCGAATTCTCTCTGAGTTCTTGAGGTCCGCCTGAGCGGCAGCTCCTCGACTGAGCACATCAAAGAGCATGCGATGTACGATAAGGTCGGGATAGCGACGAATCGGTGAAGTAAAATGAAGATAGTGTTCGCGCGCTAAGCCGAAATGTTCAGCCTCGTCATCTTCGCCCTGCACTTGGTAAACCGCTCGCTCGAGAAGTCCCATGATACGGGGTATCATGGTATCCGCGTTGGCGAGTCGGCGCGCATAACGCACCATTGCACCGATGTCGCGGCCAGTCAGGCGGTCTTTTTTGGGCACACGAACGTTGAATTTCTCCAACATTTGAATGACCTCTTTGATCTCCTCCGGGTCTTTTTCCGGATGAACGCGATAGATCGTCGGTAGACCGTTGGCTTTGAAGAAATCGCCAACCGCTTGGTTCGCTGCCAAGGCCGTCTCTTCAATTAAGGTCTGGGAGAAATAGTTGTCAGCGAAGTAGATCTTCTCTACGTTTCCTTCGACATCAAACTTGAACTTCCTCTCCTTGCTTTGCATACGCAAGGATCCCTTGCGATCGCGAATGGTCTGCTGTTGTTTGGTCCACGTCAAGAACAGATCGAGATCCGGCTTCAAGTCAGCTATCGCTTGGGTACCTTCGTTGTCCACACCATCGAAGAGTTCTTGAACCTGCTTGTAGGTGCAGCGGCGAAAACTGTTGATCACGCTTTTTGAAAGGTAGTAACCCGTTCTCTTGCCCTTCTTGTCAAATGTCATGAAGACCGAAAAGACAAGGCGATCTTGGCCAGGGACAAGGGAGCAAAGCCCGTTGGAGAGCTTCTCAGGGAGCATGGGGACAACCTGATCAGCCACATAAACGCTTGTTGCCCGAGTCAAAGCCTCAGCATTGAGTGCGGAATTCGGACAAACGTAGTGACTCACGTCGGCGATGTGAACCGACACCTCGACGCCACCGTCGACCTCTCTGATGCAAATGGCATCGTCAAAATCCTTGGCGTCAGATCCATCAATCGTGAATATCCGTTCAGCCCTAAGGTCTTGGCGGTACTCCACTCCTTCATAGTCGGCGGCTGGGGGATTGTCCGGAAGCTGGTCTGTTTCCCTGAGGACATCGGCGGGGAAAACGGTGCGAATTCGGAAGGATTGGAGCAACTCCATTTCTTCTGATTCAATATCGGCATAGCACCGGGGCCCATGATCCATGGGTCCGAAACCATCAGGGCGCCCATCAATGATCTCTCGCGTACCGCCGGCGTAGGAAGCGGGATCGATTTCGGCCTCAGTGTTGAGTTGCTCTTGGTCAGACTCTTTGGGGGTGGGATTCTCGTCTTCCTCATCACCGCCGCCAAACTTGCCAAGTAGATCTTTGAAGTTGGAAAAGTCGTTGCCTGTCATGGATTGAGATTAGCGATTTGACTCTGGCAAAGCCACAGACAAACCGCCCCTTGTCATGCTTGGATCACAGCTGTTTCTTGGCGGCAGCAACAACGGCATCGGTGGTGAGTCCAAAGTGCCGGTAAAGAACAGTTGCTGGGGCAGAAGCGCCATATTGATCCAAGCCGATAGCCTTGCCTTTGAGTCCTAGCCACCGTTCCCAGCCGAATGTGCTTCCAGCTTCGATGGAAACCCGTGCTTCGCAAGAAGACGGCAAGACACGTTCACGATAGTCCTCATCTTGACGTTCAAATTGCTCCCAACATGGCATGCTGACAACACGGGCGGCAATGCCCTCTTGTTTCAGGATTCGGAAGGCTTCAACAGCCAAAGCGAGTTCGGTCCCACTTGAGATGAGAATCACCTGCGGCTCCTCAGCATCCTTGGTCAGGACGTAGGCCCCTTGGTGCACCCCTTCTGCCCCGTTGAATTCGCTCCGATCCAAGG
>JAJRYU010000053.1 GCA_024275615.1 Planctomycetota bacterium | reverse complement strand
GGATGCATGTGGGGCGGCCAAGATCGCCAGAGCGATCGGCAGCCATGTTGGCGATGCTGAATGTCAACTTGCCATTCGCCATGGTTGGGCACGGCAGGCGGGCGTTTTTCGCAAAAGTCGTGGGAAAGGCCTGCAAGCTCGTACTCCTAAAGGAAGTTGCGAGCAAAACAGCTCTCTTGTTGGAGCGCCGTCGCTACCGATTCGTCTTGTCACCCAACAGGAGACCTCGCGATCTTGAACTCTTGCGGTCGGCAGATGGCAGCTTGGCTTGGGACCAGAAGCAAATCGCAGAAGTCACCCTGGCTGGCGGAGACGTTTCATCACCAGTTGCCCCTCGTATTCGCGGATTCCGAACAGTTTTGGCGTCTGCAAGCGAACTCAAGATGCTCGTCAATTTGCATCACCTTCTTCGAGGATGGCTGCCGATGACACCTTTGGTCGGTTGGCGCATCGATGCATGGGACAATCAACCTTCATGGGCCGTCTGGCGAGAGACACATGATCTCCATTTGGCCGAAGAATTGACTCGTGATGGCGGTGCCGACCTCGCGGTAATCGGATCCAGCCTCGGTCAGACAATCGCCGCGCTCATGACTGTGGGCATTCTTCCTCAAGAGAATTGGCTTGATTGGTTGTATTGGCAAGAAGAAGAGGTTCTTCTGGTCCCGCAACCAAGTTTCAGAACAAGTCCACTTCCGGCCGAAACGGTGTGTGACGAACTATTCCGGGAAATTGCAGCCTTGGTTGGCAAGGAAGGGGCTCAGAAAGTGATGGCAGAATGCAAACTGGAGCGTCGCGGGCTTCTGGGACGCCGCTACAACCTTCCGCTCTAACTCTACATTGAGGCCAAAAACGGCAGTATGGCCCCTGTCCTCATCGTTTCTCGCCACTCGCAAGTGATGGAGATTAACGTGTGCCGTATCTGGAGACTTGGTTGGCCATCGGCTAATCTGTTCTCAAATTGTCGTTCGGAAGAGATTAAATGTCAGACAGTTCGGATGAAGTGCCAAAAGATGACACACAGGCCATTGGGCGGGGCGCTCTATATTTGACCATGACCAAACTCTGGTTCATGGTGAGCGGCTACGCCATCCTTTTTGGCTTACCGCGTATCCTGGGCGATGGTGTCGAGGGCAAGGCTCTCTTCGGCAAATATCAGGTCGCCATTGGCTTGGCGTCCATCGCCAACGCGCTGGCGGTTCAGGGAACGACGCAGGCGATCGCTCGTTTCGTTGGGCGCGGCAAGGTCAAGGGGGTAAGGGCGGCCGCCATTCGTCTACAGACGATTCTTGGCGGTGGAGCCTTTTGCTTGATTTTCTTTGGCGCGCCCTATATCGCTGACTGGGGCTACAGTGATGACTCTCTCACGACACCGCTGCGTTGTTCGGCTTTCATCACTCTGTTCTATTCTTTCTATGGCATCTATCTTGGCTATCTCAACGGCAGCCGCCAGTTCGCCAAGCAAGCCCTCGTTGATTTTTCGTTTTCAACTTTGAAAGTCATTGGTGTGCTTTGTGGGGCCTTTTTGTTCAAGGATCTTCTTGATCCAGTCTCCGGGCCGATCGTGGGGTGGGCGGGAGCTGCCTTTGTCGTTCTCATCATGGGGCGTATTTTGTGCGGTCCGGCGAAAGGTGGCTCAGACGTCACAGTGCGAGGGCTCTTTAATTTTCAGATGTTTACCATGTTGGTTGCTGGCGCTGCTACAGCGGTGGCTAAGGCGGATTTGCAAGTTGTGAAGATCGGCCTGGAACAGTTTCACGACATGTCGCAAGAGGCCATTAATGCTGCGGCAGGTGAGTATTCAGCGGCGCAGAATTTTGCCACGATCCCATATCAAATGGTATTCGCAATTACGTTCATCTTGTTTCCCCTGGTGACGGCTGCCTCAGACAACGACATAGAGAAACTCAGGGGCTACGTGAAGCAAACAACCCGCTATGCCGCTATGATCGCCGGCGCTGTTGTTTCGCTTTTCGTCGCGTGTCCAGAACGCACTCTCATGGTCCTGTTTCGCCCAGAATACGCCGCCGGGGCCGATGCCTTACGTTTTTTGGCACTTGGGTACTTTGCCTATTCTATCTTCTTTATCATGGTGTCGATTATTACTGCGAGTGGGCGGCCAGGAGTGAGTTTTTGTTTGGTGGCTGGAACGTTCATTCTTCAACTCGGCCTTGGATTTCCTCTTGTGGCGAAAGCCGGGGCTGTAGGCGCATCGATGGCAACAATGATAGCCATGGCCTGTGGACTTTTGACTGCCAACCTAGTCGCCAAAAAGAATTTTGGCCAAGGGGCTGAGTGCTCTGTGATGTTGAAGATAGTGGGCTGCGCCGTCATCGTCAGTTCCCTAGCTCACGTTCTTTTGGCGCGAACAACATTCTGGGGAGGGAGTGGGGTTTTGGGCAATGTCGGCGGTACTGGGATGGTCTCCAAACTTGTGACTGTTGGCGGATTCTCGATTCTTGGATTGGTGTTCGTCGGCTTGCTGGTGATCACGGGCGTATTTAGTGACGAAGACAAAGCACGATTTGCAAAGGTTCTCAAGCGTGGCCAATGATTGATGGTGCTCGCATCACAGTTACAGTACCGGCATTCAATGAAGAGCGCCTGATCGAACAGACGATTCGTTCGATTCCTGAACTGGTGGATAGTATTATCGTTGTCGATGACGCCTCAACCGACGGCACCGCCGCCAAGGTCGATGGCTGCGGCGACCAGCGTGTTCGCCTGATCAAACGGCCAAAAAATGGTGGAGTTGGCGCTGCCATTGTCAGTGGCTACCGTGGTTTTCTTGAGGATGGTGGCGACATTTGCGTTGTTATGGCGGGCGACGCCCAAATGGATCCGGCGGATTTGGGGCCGTTGATAAGACCCATCACCACGGGGATAGCGGACTACGTCAAAGGCAACCGTCTGATTACCACCGATGTTCGAGCCGTTATGCCGAGAGGCCGATTTGTTGGCAACATTGTCTTTACCATGTTGACGAAGATCGCCAGTGGATATTGGCATGTGGTCGACTCCCAGTGCGGCTATGCAGCCATATCTCGTAAGACTCTTGAACAACTCGATCTTGATGCCATATACCAACGCTACGGTGTTCCCAATGATCTCTTGATCAAACTCAACGTCGTCCAAGCTCGAGTTTGTGACGTGCCGGTGCGTGCAATTTATGACGAAGAAGTATCAGGCATCAATCCATGGACTGCGATCCCCAAAATCAGTCTCCTTTTGCTTAGGGGGTTTTGGTGGCGCATGTGGCAGCGCTATGTGCTGAGAGATTTCCATCCTCTCGTTTTGCTCTATGCTTTTGGATCTCTATTTGTCGCCATTGGCGGCGCCGGTGCTGTTTGGATCGCGTGCCTTCGGTTATTCGTTGATCAGAATGTCACCAATCCCACAGTCATGGGAGTTGCTATCTTCTTGATCGTGGGCATCCAGTCGCTTCTTTTTGCCATGACTTTTGACATGCTTCACAACAGTGATCTTCGAGTTCGGGCCCAATGAATATCATCGTCGTGGCTTCATCTTTTCCCCGTGGAGTTGATGATGCTGCTGGCCGTTTTGTCCTTGACCTATCGCGCGGACTGGCGGATCGTGGACATCGAATTATTCATGTCGTGCCCCAAGAATCGGGTGGGAATACCCCAACAACAATTTGTGGAATGAAGGTCATCGCAGTCCCCATTGGCCGGGGCAATTGGGGCGGCGGTCTTGCGTATGGCATGGGTATCGGCGCCAACTTGAAACGCCACCCGTGGCTTCTCACCGCGGTCCCGTCACTATTGTCAGCACTAAGGCGAGGTATCCACCAGGCACGGCAGGAGCTTGACAATCCGGCAATCTTGAGTCACTGGGTGTTCCCATCCGGTGTTGTCGCGGCAAGATTGGCAAGAAGTCACTCGATGCGCCACGTGAGTGTCGCCCATGGCGGTGGATTGCAGGCACTCTTGCGCTCAGGAATCTTCACGCCATTTCTAAAGACTTGGGGTGAAGGAACGGATGCAGCCCTTTTTGTCAGCGATGATTTGCGAGTCAAGGCAGAAACGCGTTTGGCTGCGTCAATGCCTCGGGACTGGAGAATTCAACCCATGGGTATTGACTCAACTCGATTCGCCGAAACTTCGACGTCAAGAAACTGGCGTCAGGAACTAGGCCTGCCCGCCAAGGGGCTGTTTCTTTTGGGGGTTGGTCGCCTAATTCCACTAAAGGGCTTCGACCTATTGCTCCAGGCAGCGTCGCGAATCGAGCATGCTCAAGTCGTGTTAGCGGGAGTTGGCCCGGCAGAGAATGATCTGCGTCGGCTGGCGACAACCTTGGATGTATCTTGTCAATTTGTTGGTCAATTGCTGCCTTTGTCCCTGGGCGAGCTCTACCGAGAAGCAGACATTCTGGTCATTCCAAGTCGTTTGGGGCGAGGAGAAAGATCGGAAGGGACGCCCATGGTGGCTCTTGAAGCCATGTCGCAAGGCCTGCCGTTCGTAGCTTCGCGTACCGGAGGACTTTCTGCTCTTGCCTTGGAATCGAAAGCAGGAGCTCTATTCGACGTCGATGACTGTCTCGATTTGGCACAAACTCTCTGTAAGCTGGCTATGGATCAGCCCTTGAGAATGTCGATGAAGAAAGAAGGACTGCAATTCGCGCGGCTTCATGAGTACAGTAGGACCGCGGAAGTTGTCGAGACGATGTTGTTGGGTATGAGTTAGATGAAGAGGTATCTCGGCATATTCATTGCCAGCGTGGTTTCTGCGGTCACTTTGTGGGCCGTAGAGTTGCTGCGTCTGTACCATGGAGATGCTCTGCAGCAACAGCGACTCGGACTCCTTGACGGTCCGGCTCTCGACCTCGCCAAACAATTCGTCGTTCCCGCGACCCTTGTTGGTGCCAGTATTCTCATTGTCACCGCATTGCGAGACCTAACCCGCAAGAAAGTCACTTGGCGTCGTCTGATCTTGCCAATCTTCTGCCTGCCGATTTCCATTTGGCTTGGATTCGAGCTGTCGACGGGTAGCGGCATAGAACGGGCCGGACTAACCAACGCAGTCATCTTGGCGACTCCTATCGTCATGACCGTTGCCCTCTACCTTTCTGTGTTGTTGGGCGAAAGAGTGAGCCGTTCCTCGCCGCGCCTAGGGGCCTTTCTGCTCCTTATCGCAGTTGTGACCTTCGGGTATCTCAGCCGTACCATGCATGTTGGGCGCTACCGCAGTGTTCATGACGTCCTGGCAATCTTCGAATTTACTGGGTTTGCTGTTGTTCTGTTTCAGTTCTTTTGGGGACAAAGAGCCCCCAACCGTCACCTTCTCGCCAGCGGAATCGCCGCTACTATAGGATTGTTGATTTTGGTCCGAACGATGGGAGCATGGCCTCTCACTGGGTTGCCCAATGAGCACTTAAGACAAGTGTACGGGCACGACGGCTATCATAGCGAGAGGCTTCTACACTGGCGAACCAAATTGCGCGGCGCGCGCATGCCTCAAGGCTCCATGGACCAAGAGCTGCTCGATCAGATTCAAGCTTGGCAGAGTTTCTCGAGAGACTTTCAAACAACAGTCGACCAACGTCTAGCTGACCGTCGAGGATACAATCTGTTGTGGATTTCCATCGACACGCTGCGACCGGATCGTCTGGGTTGTTACGGATCTAAAAGAGGCCTCACCCCAGCGATCGATGCTATCGCTGAGGAGGCGGCTGTATTCGCAAACGCCTATGCACAGTATCCCTCCACCAACCTCTCAAGCGAATCCATGTTCTTCGGTCGTTATCCCCGGGCAACGGCGATCTATCGGGACATCAAAGGCAATCTCTCTGCAGAGGATCTCCGCGCTTTACGAATTTCTGCCTTGGCTCGACAAAATGGCATGCGTACCTCGGCGAGCATCGCCTTCTCGGAAGAGTGGATGAAAAGTCCGCTATTTGTTCGGGCCTTGGGAGACTACGAATTCGTCAATAAGGATCGTTTGGGCGACGGGAGTCTTGATGGTGAGTACTTTGCGACATCGGCGATAAAGTCGATGGCGCGCCTAGCCAACGGCCGTTTCTTTCAATGGCTGCATCTCTTTGACCCCCATCATCCCTACCAGTACCGCGAAGCCTACGCCAAGAGCAGTGGTGCGCAGGGTCGCTACGACAGCGAAGTGAGTTATGCGGATT
>JAJRYU010000678.1 GCA_024275615.1 Planctomycetota bacterium | reverse complement strand
CAGCCACGGGCAACAGCAGACCTATCACAACAAGGAAGGCCCCGCCTATGGGGAACAACCACGCCCTGGAAGGGACCAGCTCTATTTCAGGTGCAACCGGCAAAGGCTCTGCGAGCGCCATAGGGCTCACCCGCGCAGCGTCTTCGATGGCCGCCGCCATGAAAGAATCGCGATGATTGTTTGCCAAGAATTCAGCCGCAGTCTGCAATCGATCGGCAAGACGAAGTTGTTTGTCGACGTGAGAAAGCGCTTCCCTGTTGCGAACAGGTCGACAAAATGTAGCCACAACTTGGGAGACAACGAAGAGCACATAGGGTGCGAGCAAACACAGGACGGTGATGCCAAATCCCGTCGCTGGATTGATCGGTGCGGAGAGCCAAAGGAAAACCCGGAACAAAAGATAGGCCGCTGGTGCGATCAGCAAGAACGGCATGCCATCAACAAGGGCTCGCGGCAGAACTTCGAGAGAGCGTCGAAAGCGGATCACACCTGTTGCTCGGCGCGCATGTTGACGCAGCTCGCCCACAAGATTCTCGTTGGCTTTCGCCAGACGGCGTGAAGGTCGTGGCACTACTTCAATTCCTCGTCAGGGAACGTAGGATCCTGCTGCAAACTCTGAAGCACGGATTCACTTTCGTGATCTCTCACAATGACCACAAGGGAAATCTGCTTGGGGTCGATACGAGTGGGCCACATGGTGAATTGCGCTCCTTCTTGAGCCTCCACATCGTCCAGATGGGCATCCAATTCTGCTTGAATATCACTGAGTTTGGCAGAAAACTTGATCTGCATTTTACCGTCAGTAGGGCGATAGGGTACTCCCACAGCCGATCCTGTCAATTCATGCCTCACAACCATGCGATGAATCACTATCTTGTTCTTGCCGGGAAAGAGGACGCTTTTTTCGACCAGGAGAACTTGAACATGAGGCAGCCCACGGCCGCCGGGGCCTTTGATCTCGACTTGACCAGAAACGACAGACTTCTCGACTTTGGCAGTCAGGGCGATCTCGAACTCACTGGGCTTCTCAAGCGCTTTGACGATGAGCTCGCGATATTCTTCAAATTTCTTTTCTTTGTCTGCTTCCCCCCCTCCACCGCTTCCGGGAGAGACCCCATCGATGAAGGCTTGAGGAGCTGCGCGAGCCCCCAGCAGACGAAACATGCTAATGGACGTCGGACTCGTCAGAGGATCCGGTCGTGGAATATGAACGTGATACTGCAGCAAACTCAAAACGGAATCTGGAAAATGAGAGTCTAAGGCCTCAAATGCAAGATCGGCCGCCATGCAAGGCCGACAATGCGCCCCGGTGACCAACTCAAGAACAACATGTCTCTTGCCAGCCTTGGCGGTTTTTGTGGGTTTGTATCTTGAAGCCACGCGATACGCTGGGATACGACCCTCGATCAACTTCTCAATGACGTCGATCGACATGGCTTCGTTGCTCCCCAGTTTCTTCTGCATCCGCTTCATGCCTTCGAGGGCAGACTCCGCCGTCTCTTCCTTAATGACCGCTT
>JAJRYU010000677.1 GCA_024275615.1 Planctomycetota bacterium | reverse complement strand
TGGTGACCTACTCGCTTCGCTTGCCAAGTTTGCGAGGCCGTGCTCTGGGGCAGATCGCCATCGTTGTGCAATCAACTGCAACGAGCGGAACAGTGGAATTCGAGCTTGACAATGTTCTTGTCGAAATACCGACCAAAGTGATCGCTCCTGCCAATGCCTACTTTCAGGATTTCGAGGATCCGTCGGCTGCCTGGGGCCCACTTGGCTTTGACGGTCTTTGGGAATTGGGAGTGCCAATTCAACCATCGGTATTCGGGACAAATTCTGGAGTCAAGAGTTGGGCAACTGGGCTAACTACGAACTATGGCAGCAACGTCACCGAAGACTTGGTCTCATCTTTCTTCGATCTGACGGCATTCGCCACAGACCCACTCTTTGAATTCGCCGTCAACACCGACTTGGCGCCCGGTGCCGACTCTTACCATCTCGAAATGGCTGTGGGTGCAGGCGTTTACACGATGGTGCCTGGTTCTCAGGGATTCGGTTCAACCGGGGGTTGGACAACGAAGCAAGTTGCGCTTCTTGGTGCCGCTGGCGCACCCAGAATTAGGCTGCGATTCGTTTTCGCGTCGGGCCCGGCTGGCGCAAACGCCGGTGTCGCCCTCGACGATTTTCGCATCTTCCTCCCAGCTTTTCCTGGCAGCGCATCCTTGGTCGGAGATGATATTCATCTGTCTACGTTCATCGATGGTGTCCGCGAGTTCGGTGTCCTGGACACATACACAGTCAACGCCGGGGAGACGATCAATTTCTTCTCGAATTCACCTGCAGGAGCATTGGTGGGCGGTGACTACTATCTTGTCTGCGAAGCCTATTTCGGACCTCCAACTTTTGTACAGGCAGCGCCTGACATTTGGTTCTCCTTGACATCAACGACCATAGTCATTGACGGCGGAGCAGAACCCCCATTTCTCCAACAAGCTCAGCTGGGGCCATTCGGAGCAATTCATGGATTTACCTATTCGGGGGGGTTGGCCGGAATCAACTGCTTGGTTCAATGCGTCATCGTTAAGCCGACAGCGGTCGCCAACGGTTTCTACGCCTCTTCAGATGCCTTCCAGTTCCTATTCAACTAGAAGTACATGTTCATCAACAACAAGGTTGTCTCCAACTGGAGCGACTGCAAGAATGGGTGAACATGTCGAGAAGTCATCGTTAGAGAAGAACTCATGAGCCCAGACCAAGACGTATTTACCTCGCTCAGGCCATTTCTTAATCGCTTGAAATCAGAAGCGCCAACTCCCGGAGGTGGCGCGGTGGCGGGTTTGCTTGGAACTTTGGCCGCAGCCCTCTCTCACATGGTCGCCAGCCTGACTGTCGACAAGAAAAAATACGCGGAGCACCGAGAGGAGTTCCAAGCCGCCATGCCCCAGATGGAAGCAGCCATGGAGTCATTCTTCGGGTTAATGCTGGCCGACGTTAAGGTCTTCGACAACTACATGGCTGCTCTGAAATTGCCCAAGTCGACCGACGAAGAAAAATCCCACAGAAAGACAGCGATGCGAAAAGCCGCCAGAGAAGCGGCTCGTGTGCCCATGGAGACTCTTGAGCTAGCCAACGAGATCCTGCCCTTGGTTCACCTGGCTGCCAACAAGGGCAACAAGAACGCCGTTTCAGATGCTGGCATGGCAGCGATCCTGGTCACGGCCGCTGCCAAGTCCGCAGCACTCAACGTCCGCATCAACCTATCGTCATTACCAGCCGACGAAGCCACACCACTTCGAGAGAAGCTCGACCAACTGCTCGCAACAACACTAAAGACCGCCGGCGCTATCGAAATGGACGTAACCGAAAACCTCTAGATTTCAGCTGTTGGCTCAGCGCGCCAATTTGTCACGGCCGCCGCAGAATCAACTGTCCCTGCTCCTTTCTCCGTCGGAACTCCGGTGCCACAAACAAGGTACGACCGGCTTTGTTTCTGGCCGTCAGCGTCTTCTGCCGAGCTTTCCTAAGGGTTGCGGATTCGCCCGGGAAGACTAAGATCCCAGAGCCCTTTCACTCGCACCAATACTCCAGGAGAGACCCATGATACGGTCGCACAATGCGCTCTGCGCTATGGCCTGCCTATTCCTATTTGCTGCTGCCACTCACGCTCAGCTGCCATTTCGATTCATCGCTCCTGGCGACACCGCCGACGATCTTTTTGGCCGCACGATTGCTGGCGCTGGCGATGTCAATGCCGACGGCTTTGACGATTTCATCGTCGGTGCAATCGGTGACGACAACGGGGGCAGCAATGCCGGCAGCGCGCGGGTGTTTTCTGGGGCCAACGGCTCAGTCCTCTTCACCTTCTATGGCACAGGGGCCAATGACCAATTTGGCTCTTCGGTAGCCGGGGCAGGAGATGTCAACAACGACGGCTACGACGATTTAATCGTCGGCGCTTTCCAAGATGATGACAGTGCCGTCGACGCCGGAAGCGCCACCGTATTCTCCGGATTGGACGGTTCCATTCTCTTCAAGATCGACGGCAACGCCGCACAAGATAATTTTGGTATTAGCGTCGCTGGAGTAGGTGATCTCGACGGCGATTCATTCGATGATTTCGCCATCGGCGCTTGGCTTGCAGACGCTCCGGGGATCGACTCAGGGGCCGCGCGTGTGTTCTCTGGTTTTGACGGTTCGCCCATTTATACATTTCTTGGCGATGATGCAGGCGACCAAATGGGGACCTCCCTAGCCAGCGCTGGTGATGTTAACAATGATGGCACACCAGACATCATTGTCGGCGCCATTCTTGACGACAACGGCGGCGGTAACTCCGGCATGGCGCGAATCTACTCCGGATCAGACGGCACCATCCTCCACACTCTGAACGGCACAGGCGGTTTCGATCTATTCGGGATCAGCGTTGATGGCATCGGCGACATCAATGCCGACGGTTTTGGCGACGTCATTGTGGGTGCCATGTTTGATGACAACAACGGCACCGACTCCGGGAGTGCAACCGTTTTCTCCGGTGCCGACGGTAGCGTGCTCTTTGCTGTCAACGGCGCTGCGGCTGGTGATCAAATGGGATTCTCGGTGGCTGGCCCTGGAGACGTTAACGGCGATGGTGTCGTTGATTTCGCTGGCGGTGCTCCCAGGGCATCGGTGAATGGTTTCGAATCGGGCAGCGTTGTGTTTTACGACGGCAACGATGGCTCCATCATTCGGACATTCAACGGCTTTTTTGCCGGAGATCAGTTCGGCACATCCATCGGCGGCATGGGCGATGCCAACGGCGATGGCTTCAAAGAATTGGTCATCGGTGCCCCTTTTCAAGATTCAACTGGTTTCAATGCTGGGGCTATTTTTGCCATTTCGATTGGCGGCAGCCGCGCCTACGGCGGCACAGGCAATCCTTTCTTTACTCTGACCTTGAGTTGGGTCAAGAACGCCAATCCCCCGGCTCACTTGGGAACGCTCACCTGTACTGGTGCGGCCCCCGGTGCCATTGGCATCTCTGCAGTGAGTTTAGCGCCAGATGACGTCTTGATCTTTGGTGGATTCCCACTTCTCATCGCTGCCGACGCCGTCAATCTTCAAGGTACTTTGAGTTTTGGCTTCGACATTTTTGGCCAGATGTCGACACCACTTTCCCTAAAGAGTCCATTCACGGCGGGAGTCGTTTTCCACGTGCAATATTTCACAACGATGCCAGTTCCGGCGGCATCCAATGGTCTCGAGTTGATGATCGTTAGATAGAGCTGCGTCTTTTTCTGAGCGACAAGACCACGAGCCCGCATTTCCAAGAAATGTGGGCTCGTGTCGTGTTTGCTCGGTGAACAGAAGAAGGTCGCCACCTACATGGTCAACGTCAATCCATCGGAGAGTTCCCACCCCCGAGCGCTCAATGGGTTCATGACAAACCACTGGTAGTGTGCGCCGTGTCCAAACCAAAAAGGATCGCTGGGAGTAGGCAAGACGGCCAGAGTGGTCCCGTCCCCCAAAGTGCTCCAGAAGAACGAATAGATGATGTCTTCGGCAGAAAGCAAGAACAAGGAACCATCCGAGGCAACAAAGATGTTGTCACGATGGAAAGAGATGAACAGAGCGCACAGCTCGTTCGCTGGCGCGCCACTCAAGTTGATACCAAAATAGGGATTGGCAAAACTCAGACGTTTCGTCGGGCTACCAATCTTGAGGGCATAACCCTGGTCATTCGAGGTCGCTTGACCGAAATTCCAAATGGCTGGCACCTTGAACATGGTCAAACTGTCGCTGACCGAAAAACTGGGCGTCGGATTGCCCATACTCGTAGTCGCGACGATGGCTGAGTTGAGAGCGATAGGCTCGCTTTGCCCATCCCAAAGGCCGCCGGTCACGGCAGCGAGAGTCGGGCCTGGCGTATCCATGTCGGTGACGTAGAATGCTTGACCGTTGTCGGCAAAGAGCATGGCTGAATCTGCAGCCATGGGCACGATCTTGTTGACGTTCTCAAAGGTCGAAAGAATCGCGACGCTTCGTGCGCCGGTCACAGGATCAGGGGCGGAAACAACGACAATTCCCTTGTCGTTAACGCCATAACCAAGTCGCCCAAACATTTTGTAGATGGTCGCTCCGCACTCGACTGAAACGGCGGCACTCAAAGGAGCCCCCGATGCCGGAGCCAAGGCAGCGAGAGGAGTGAGCACATCTTGCCCGATTGCGCTGCGGACAATGATCTGGTCATCAAATGTCCCAGTAACACCATCGGGACCGGCAGCAGCCAAAATTGCTGTACCCTGAGCGTCAAGCGCAACGTCAATCGATGCTTCCTGTCCTTGAAAACCAGGTGCGGTCGTGAGGAGTGTAGCGCGTACGGATGTGGCACCGCCAAGATTGCGAATAATGATTTCGACATCATCGAGCGACGTACTTGGTTCAGTGTCGCCGTACACCAGCAGGTCCTTGCCACCAATCCAACGAGGCCAGCGACTTCCCTGTGGGACGCGTAGTGGTTCCCGAAGTTGAACAACATGAAGGACTACGTTCATTCCGGAAGCGTCGAGTTCCATCATGCCGACGGCGTCATCGGCAGTGCCCCACACTTGGTCAAGACCAAGAAAGATCATGCCGAAACGGCCGGGACCCATGGGCTCAAAATAACCATCTGTGCCGCCAACACCCTGGAGTGATAGATCAATAACTTGTGTGTATTCCCCAGGACCACCTAGGTCGTGGACGATAGTAAGAAGCTGGCTACCGCTGGCAGAGGGCCCGTCTCGGTGGGCGTCGATCCACGCCACTGTTCTTGGGGCCATGACAACGAGATCGTCCCCTTGGCGTACACCTGGTTGGCCGATGGCATAGGTGTAAACTGTGGCGACGGCAGGTGTGTCTAATCTGCGCACCAAGATGAGAGTGTCATCAGAGCTACCACGCACGCCATCTGGTCCTGTGCCAGGTAACACAAGCGCCTTGTCGTCCAGGCGATACGGTTTCGCCCAAATTCCCTCAACAGCGGAAGCGTACCCTGGTATTGGGACAAAGTAGTTTTCCCGAGTCCCCAAGATTCGGCGGTATACTCTCAAGCCAGCAGTGGAGCGGTCAGGGTAGGCGAAGCTCGACGGGCTGGCCAAAACAACCGTGGTGTCGTTAAGGGCAAGAGGCCGACTCAAATCTCGGCCAAATTCATGATAACCCAAAGCCCCTCCGGTGGTCACTTGCTCGGTCACCTGACCGGACACGGACGAAGATGCAAGAAGCAGGACGAAACAGAGACCAAGAAACAGACTTGGACGCGAGAACATGTCAATCAACCTCGCAAGGACAGAACAAAACCGCGCAAAAAATGAGGGGAGCGCAACAGCCAAGATTTATTAAGTCTCAGCACAGCTTTGTTATCGGACATAGAATCACTGTGCTGAAAACAAATGGGAGCAGGTTTGGATATTGGTCTGAGCAAAAACCCATGCAGGGTTGTGGGAGATGATTCAGCGCGAGGCGCCGAATCCGCCCCCTCCGGGAGTTGTGACGCGCACGCGGTCGCCAACCCGCAGCTGAACGGAACCGCAAGCGGGTAAAGATTCTTCGCTCCCATTCCGTATCAAGGTGTTGATGCCAACAGCTCCGCAGCCACCACCTTGCAATCCCCAAGGAGGTTGCGAACGTCGGGTTGTCAGAAGAGATAGGGTCATGGGCACCAAGACTTCATACTCACGCACGATTCCTTCGCCCCCAGCATGAGCACCCGCACCACCGCTTCCTTGACGCAATTCGTAGCGACAAACCCGCAGCGGATACGCCATTTCTATGGCTTCAATGGGAGTATTTCTGGTGTTCGTCATGTGGCTATGAAGCCCAGAGGACCCCGGGCCTCGGGGGCCAGCACCCACGCCACCGGCGAGAGTTTCGAAATAGGTAAACAACTCCGATCCGGCCACGCGCCCGCCGAATGAGATGTTATTCATGGTGCCTTGCGAAGCGGCTGGTATGAGTTCAGGGACCGCCTGAGCCAAAGCTGCGAACAAAACGTCAACAATCCTCTGCGAGGTTTCTACGTTGCCGGCGGCTACGGCTGCCGGCGATTCTGCCCCCACCAAACTGCGTCTGGGCAAAGACAAAGTCAAGGGGCGAAGAATGCCCGAATTTGTTGGCAGCTCTTCGATCGCCAAACAGCGAAGTGCATAGAAAACGCAAGACAAAGTGATCGCTTCGTGAGCATTCACAGCGGATGCAACAGAATCGGACGTCCCTGTGAAATCAACCACGACTGCGTCGCCGGTTATCTCAACGGCGACTTTGATCTCGGGTGAGTGGTTACCATCAAGAAAATCGGCGGCAAGGTATCGACCGTCAGGAATGTTCTGAAGGAGGTTTCTCATGGCCCGCTCCGAACGGTCCATGAGAGCATCTCCAGCATCTCTCAATGTCTTGGCTGTATACCGTATTGCTGTTTCACTGAGGCGATCTGCTCCTCGCCTCACACTTGCCAACTGGGCCAGCAAGTCTCCTCTTCGCTCTTTCGGAGTGCGAACATTCGCCAAGATAATGTTGAAGATGTCATCGTTGACGTGCCCCTGGGAAACCAATTTCACCGCAGGAACGATGAGGCCTTCTTTGTAGATTTCGTCGAAGTCCCCCATGGATCCAGGAACGCCGCCGCCGATATCCGCGTGATGTGCACGGCTGATCACACCAAAAGAGGCACGCTTTTCCTCGGCCAAAAACACGGGCATGAAGAACGTCACGTCCGGCAAATGCGTGCCGCCGGTAAACGGGTCATTAAGGCAAACGACGTCACCGGGTTCTAGCTCCATGTGTTTAATGATGTGCCGAGCGACAAGATGACAGGACCCTAGGTGTACCGGGATGTGGGCGGCCTGAGCCACCATGAAGCCATTGGCATCGGTGATCGCACAGGAAAAATCCAAACGCTCTTTGATGTTGGCGGAGAATGCCGCTCGGCGAAGAACCACACCCATTTCTTCGGCAATGGACTGGAAGCGGTGGCGAAAAACTTCAATCTCAATGGGATTCATGGAGACCTCCTGATGATGAGATTGCAACGCTCATCAACCGAAAGGGTGAAACCCGGAGGAACAACCGTCGTTGAAGAATACTCAACAACGATCGCTGGACCGGAAAGCAAAGCCCCGACGCCCAAGCGCGGTCGCTCATAGATTGGCACTTCCATGGAGCCATCAAATACCGCATGACAATGTGCCAGCGGCGCAACAGGTCCAACCTGCATGCTCATTGTCGACGACAACTTGGGAGGTTCTGACCCAACAATGCGTAGTCGCAAGGCCACAACTTCCACTTCTTGTCCTTCCGCCGCCATGTCAAAACCATATTGAGCGAAATGGGCTTGGTGAAAGCAGGCCCTAGCAGTCGCAGCTGGTGGCAGTGGAATCGTGATGGAGAAGCTCTGCCCCTCATAGCGCAAGTCGCAGAAGCGCTCTTCTTTCTCAGCATCGAATGCCGCCCCGGTGGCAGCAAGATCTTGACTCGCCCGTTGAGTCAACTTGGCAAAAAACTGGTCTGGCTCCCGCGTCAGCGCGCCGAGACCAACGCCAACAAGGGAAGTGGAGTACTCACGCTTCAACCGAGCTTGAAGCATGCCCTTAGCACTGAGCAGGCCCGGATCATTGGGAATGACGGCTTCGGGCAAGTCAAGCTTGCTCATCAGAGACGCGGCATGCAGAGCCCCAGCGCCACCAAAACAAACCAAAGAGAATAGCCGAGGATCATGGCCACGTTCCAAAGATATGCGGCGCAGCGCGCGCTCCATGGTCGCTTCCGCAACCGCCAGGATACCCAAGGCACAGGCAGCAGGCGAAAGTGCTATCGACCTAGCCAAGTCTTCGATCTTCGTTCGTGCTGCTGCAAAATCGACCGCAAACGAACCGCCCAAGAAGTGGCCTTCAGGAATGCGGCCCAAAAGCACATGAGCATCTGTCACCGTCGCCGGACCGCCCTTGCCATAGCAAGCCGGACCGGGATCAGACCCAGCACTCATGGGGCCAACAAGAAGAGCTCCGCCGGAGTCAACCCGCGCAATCGAGCCACCACCAGCTCCCACGGTGTGAATATCGAGCACTGGGACCAAAAGAGGTCGGCCTGCCAATTCCGTTTGCCCAACAACAGGCTCACCGCCATTGAGCAAAGCCACATCCGTCGATGTGCCACCCATGTCGAAAGTGATGAGCTTTTGGCGGCCTTCAGAAGAGGCAGCGTGCCAAGCTCCAACGACGCCGCCCGCCGGGCCAGATAGAACGAGTCGTACAGGTTCTTTAGCTGCCAAATCGAGTCCAATTACGCCGCCATCACTTTGCATCAAGAAAAACTGGGGGTCGGCTCCACTGGAATGTAGCGGGCGCATGGCCGGGGCGTGGGCGCGCAAATCAGCGACGTAGGCATCGAGTAGGGGCATCAATCCTGCGTTGGTGAATGCCGTCGAAAAGCGTTCGAATTCGCGAAACTCTGGGACCAATTCTGACGACGCCGTGACAGCGAAACCGGCGCCGCGCAAAGCCTTGGTCAACTCGATTTCGTGGATTGGATTGGCGTAGCTGTGCAACAGGCGAACAGCAAAGCTCTCTACTCCTTGCGCAACCAAGGACTTGGCAAGAGCCAGGGGTCCGGCGCAATCAAGTGGTGCAAGAATCTCACCCCCGGCATCAATGCGTTCGTCAACTTCAATGATGAGATCTGAGGGTGGACCCAAGAACAGGGGTTTGGGTTCTAAGTCATAGAGCCGCGGGCGACATTGCCGGCCCAAAGCCAGAACATCGCGAAAACCAGCGGTGACCAAGAACGCCGTTCTTGCCAGGTCGCTGGTGAGTATGGCGTTGGTGGCCACCGTCGTACCATGGGCTATCTGAATCGAATTGGACAAGGAACTCGCGTGTTGAAACAACTGCTTGGCCCCGGCGGCAAGAACAACACCTGGAGCTGCGCTTCTTGACAAGAGCTTGAGACTTTTACCCTCATGGGTGATGAAATCGGTGAAAGTTCCGCCGACATCGACGCCCAGACTTGGTGCGAATTCCACCACGTCAGCGGGCTTTCTTTGTCGTGGAGATCTTAGCGTAACGAGCGATGCTGTAGTCCCCATGGTTCTCGGACATGGTTAGCTCATAAACCACATAGCTGGATGAGTCGTCAGTGCCGCCGTATTCCACTTCAAATCGGATGCGGCGATCGGAGAAGTGCCCTCGTTCGCGGTCGAGCCGTCGCCAGGATTGAATGAAACCAAAGGCGCGAACTTGGTCGTCGAAGAAATAGAGGAATTGGGCAAAATCCGTTTCGGACTGAAAGGCAGGCTGGAGCATGTCATAGGCTATTTCATAGCCGGAAATATCGCCTTCTTCGGACACATCATTGCCAAGCTCGATGGCTTTCATGAATTTCTCAGCACGATCCAGATCCACGCGGACTCGTTGAGGTTCCATCACATAGACAGCGATAGCAAATCCCGCATTCATGGCGAGCAAGAACAACAAGACAACTCCAAGCAGTCGCCAAGAGCGCTTCTGCCCAGTTTCTTTCGTCTTCCCTTTGTCTTCTCTTGGCACATTCATGGTCTGAGGACATTCTCTCACAGCAGAACTTTGATGGCCAGAGTTTGGCGACCGCCGAACGGATTGTGTAAAGAAAACCCCCTTTTTCATCCGGTTTCAGCTTCTCTGCCTTCCAGTCTCGAACCTTGGTGGAAGGCCGGTTAGGATGGAGCAGCGCCTGAAAGTGGAAAACAATGAACAAGATTCTCCCGCTAATGCTTGCTGTTTTGGTCTCCTGCACCTCCCCTGGTAATCCGCCCGGGTCAAAGGGAGGTGAAACGGACACGTCTGCCCACACTGCGGTGACGGGAGGCACAGCCAAGATCAGCTATCATTTGGCGATCAAGAATCCGGCCGATAGTGATGTCGAAGTGTCAATATTGGTGAAGGATCACAACGACTCCAACCTCGAATTCGTCATGCCGACTTGGGCACCATTTCGACTGCTTAGAGACGACTACGCCGCATTCATCAGTGAAGTGAAAGCCCGGGGCCGGGGCGGCAAAACCCTGCGCATGGCGCGGGTGGGCGCGAATCGCTGGCGGGTGACGGCATCGGGACAAGACTTGGTCTTCAGCTATCGGGTCCACGCATCGGCTCTGAGTCAAGGGCATAGCCTGGTGAACGATCAGGGCGGCATTCTCAATGCTGCTTCCGTTTGCATGTTCGTCGATGGGCATCGCGCACAGCCCATCGAAATCAACGTCGGTATTACCGAATCGGTTAAGTGGAGTACTTACTCGGCCCTGAGCGCCAGCGGCGGCCCTGGGCGCTTCGAAGCTGCGAGCTACGGCGAGCTCATTCGGACACCCATTCTTGTGGGCCGTTTTAGCGAGCACCGCATCCCTCATGGCACCGGAGTTGCCCGGGTCATTGTCTCTCCCCAAGGGACTTCGGCGTCTGAACAGATCGCCCGTGGTATCGAGGAGCTCTTGAAACAATCGACACGGTATTTTGGCGCAGCAAAGCATCAAGACGATCTCTTGTTTGCCTTCGCTTTTGGATTAGGTTCAGAAAACCGTATGGCTAACCCTGGCCCCCGTGGTTTGTGCATTGGCACTGTCGAGCCATTGAACACAAAGAGCGCCCAGATAGCCCTCCGAACCGCGGCTAATCTCATGCCACGGATGCGTATTGATCAAGCGCTGCAAACGGTGTCTTGGAATGCCGTGGACTTCGATCGACTCTTGGTCGATTCCGTCGGTTGGTTGCCGGAGGCGCTGGGGCGCTATTTTGGCGGGCACCTAGCGCAAAGGGCCGGACTTTCGAACCAGTCGCAACTACGAAGCAATCTTGCCGAGATCATCAACAAGGTAGAAATTGAACCCTCCAAATTCGACGTGACTCTGCAAACAGTTTCGGAAAATCTCGCCTTGCGGCGCGTCGCGGGTCAAGGATTCGCACCCACCAACCAAGGAAGCCAGTTTTTCGACGCCGTTGAACGTGGCATAGCTGTGCTTCTGCTCCTGGACCTCTCCCTGATCGGCGAGAGTGGGGGCACCCACGATCTCGGTGAACTCTTAGGTGTGTTGGAGAAAAACCGCGGCTACATGACAACAACCGCGTTCCTCGATGCCTGTGAACAGGTGGGTGGCCACAAACTGCTGACCTTGGCTGATCGCTTGGTCACAGAGAAAATCGTGAGGCCATACAGTGCTGTTTCCAGAAGTGCCGGGTTTGTTATCGAGGCTGGAAGCGCTGAGAGATCCCAACTCGGGGCGAAGATCGAAGGACGTCGCGTCATGAGCGTCGTCCGAGGCAAAGCTGCCTCGAGAGCAGGTCTACAAGTCGGTGACCGCATCGTCCGGTTCGCCGGAAAAAACGTCGGCGGCACCTTTGGAGAAAAAGTGGCCAGCATGCCTGCTGGCATGTCAACGACGATCACAGTGAAACGGCGAGGGAGTCTGGTGACGCTACCGATTCAAATGGGCACAATTCGACGTACCGGTTTCGCTTTTGACGAAACCAATAGCGGCGGCGAAAAAACCAGGAACCGATTCTACGGCAAGCTCAACACACCATGACCCCAACTGTCTTTTTATTGTGGTGCCTTGCCTCCTACTTCCTCGGATCCATTTCGTGGTCCTATTTCATTACGCTCAAGGTTGATGGCCGCGACCTTCGCACCTTCGGTAGTGGGAACTTGGGGGCAACAAACGCCGGTCGCCTCTTGGGCAAGAAATGGGCCGTCGTCATCTATGTTCTCGATTTCGGCAAGGGCATGATCGGCACATGTGTGCCCTATTTGCTCGCCGAAGATCCGATGTGGCAGGGGATTCCCTTGCCGATCGCCGGGGGATTCTTGACCGTGATCGGGCACATCTTCCCGTTCTACTTGAAATTCAAGGGAGGCAAGGGTGTCGCGACCGGCTCCGGGGTCGTTCTCGCGCTGACTCCGTGGACCGGATTGTGTGCCATCGTCACATGGATCGTGATTGCCCTCACAACAAGGATGGTTTCAGCTGCAAGCATCCTTGCCGCTCTAAGCATGCCCTTTTGGTTTCTCTGGACCAACTCCGGAACGGACTTTTGGGCCTATGAGACGTTTCTGATCGTCGTGGCACTTTTGGTGGCAGTCATGCATCACTCAAATATTTCGCGGATCCTCCGCGGCGAAGAAGACAAGAGCTGGGTAAAGAACTCATGAAAACGATTTGTGTCATCGGTGCAGGCGGTTGGGGCACGGCCATGGCTGCGGTCATGGCGGAAAAGTCAGGGCGGCGCATTATTCTGGTTGGCCACAACGACAGCTACATGGCGAAAATGGAAAGGAAACGGGAAAACCTGACATTCTTGCCGGGATACAAGCTCCACCCTGCTATCGAGCTGACCACCGATGCCTCTCTTGCGACGAAGGAGGCAGACATCGTCCTTTCTGCCGTTCCGACAAAATACCTGCGCCAAACCTGGGAAGAATTAGGTCCCTTGGCACAGCGACATGTCCCCATTGTGTCTTTGACGAAGGGGATCGAAAACAAGACATTCTTGCGTCCAACGGAGGTCATTCGGGAATATGTTGGCCGCAAGAATCCGGTTGTCTGTCTTTCGGGTCCGAGTCACGCAGAAGAGGTGGCCAAGCAGCTACCCACCACCGTCACTATCGCCTCGCCCAATCAGAACTTGGCGAAACGGTTGCAAAAAGAAATTTCGATACCGACGTTTCGTGCCTACACCAATGCCGATCTCTTCGGTGTCGAATTCAGTGGAGCCATGAAAAACGTCATCGCCTTGGCGGCTGGCATCAACGATGGGCTCGGATTCGGCGACAACACCAAATCGGCGCTCCTGACCCGAGGCCTGGCAGAAATCATTACCTTGGGTTGTGCCTTGGGTGCCAAACGCAAGACCTTCTACGGCATGGCCGGTGTG
>JAJRYU010000052.1 GCA_024275615.1 Planctomycetota bacterium | reverse complement strand
CGTCATCCTCGAAAAGGTCAAGCAAAAGCAACCCACAAGAGGATGGCTCGCTCGCGAACTCAATCATCCTGACTATCAGCAAGCGAAGGCCTTGAAAAAGATTCCCTAGCCCGCCTTATTCATGAGATTGTTGTCACTTACGGTCAAAAATTCACATCCCTGCCCCGAGTCGATCCCAACGGCTCTTTCTTCGACTCATCGAAGATTCCCTATGGATGTTCAATAGCGGCAGAGTGCTCGACATCGAGGAATGAGCCGCGAGCGACCGTCGGTGGTGAGTGGCGAATGACGATGAGGTCGGGCGCTATGCTGCTGCCTTTGGCCGCAAGGTCGTGAATAATGCGAGATAGGAGGGCGCTTGAACCATGGGGGTGTGAGAGAGTCCCTCGCACCGTCAAGAGAATGAAGGTTCGTGAGATTCAAGTCCCGACCCATCCCACCCAGACTGTGCGTCAGCACTCGCGCACAAATCTAATCGGGCGAACCTTCGGGCCAACATCGTGAATGCGCGACGTCGTGAGCGATTCGTTTGCCGACAGGGGATCCTGATCGAGTTTCTTGGCGATCTTCGACACCGGCTCAAGAATCTCACCCAACTTGCCACCGCCGTCTGTCGAGCCCTGTTCTGAGTAGTAGTCGAACCAAGGTATGCCATGGGACGAATATGTCCTAGCGGAGGGGGGGGCATTGGGGGGCATTTCTCCAGTGATTTGTCCCCAAGTCTCGGAGTTCGCCAAATGCACAAAACACCGACTCCTGTGGCGCATGTCCCAGTCTTCAAAATCAAAGGGATCGTCATAGATGTCTTGTGTCATCCTTCCTCCCGGGGCCAGCCCGAGATCGGGCGCGCATGCATCGGCGGCTGAAGCGTCCGCTGCTTCAAAGGTGGCTTCGTCTCGACCTTCTATTGGCAAGAAGTCGACGATCTTTGGAAAACGACGCTCAAACACCTCACGTTTCATCGGATAGACGACAATCTGCAAACCGCCGATGTCGGCGCTGCCTCGAATTTGTTCTTCGGCGGTGTATCCTGAGCCCAATGGCATAGCAACGAATTGGCGAATTGTTCCTTTCTCAATGCAGTAGCCGTCGAGCCAAGGCTGGCTGGGCACGACCATATAGTCTTGGGGATCACGATGGATGCCGTCTGTCCAATCTTCGCCGGTTATAGCGTTGACTTTCCCGGTGGCGATTTTGACAACGAATCCATATTCGTTTCGATTGTCACCAAACTTTGAAGAGAAGTTGATCCACATGGCTTCGGACTGGTGCATCGGCATGCTCCCGCCGCCATGTTCCCGCCAAGAAACCGGCAGTTGGCGGGAGAAATCGTCCACGTGACGAAGAGGAAAACAACCCAAGCCCGGTGGCAGCGGATAGTGCTTTTCATCGTCTGGGATACGCAATGTCCGCTGGAATCGGATGGTCAGTTCAGCGTCCGGATGAACCTCCGGAAAGGAAAAGACGAGAGAGTCATTTCTAAGTTCGATCACAGCTTTCTCCTATCGTCACACTTACCACTTGCCATCTCGCACCTCCCTCACGACACGGAAGACAGCGTGGTCAGGAAGGGTGGCTAGTTCTCGGATCACTCTGGCAAACAGTTCGGGCCGCTTACGAATCACTTGCTGAAGGTCGGTGGAAACTTTGCCAGCCAGAGCCAGCAAGACATCTTCGTCTTGGTTCAGCTCTTGGGCGAGGAGGCGAATCTTTTGTTCTGACGGTGTCTCAGATCCGCGTTCCACTTTGCTCAAGTAGGACGGTTGCACATCAATGCGTCCGGCGACCTGCCGCAATGAGAAGGACCTATCTACGGCTTTCTTGGCCTCTCGGCATTCACGAATGTAGCTGCCAAATTCGTTTGTCATGTGTGTAGTATATACTACATAGTGTACGGATGCGGGTCCTTTTTATCTCTACAATTCGTCGTAGCCAGCCTCAAGTGATGTAAATCTTGTTCTCTAAGATCCTTGGGGCATGTAGCACCGCGTGCAAGGACTTAGAGAATCGTCGATTTGAGACTCAGACGACTCCGGCAACTTCGAGTGGATGTCAGATTTATATTGCACAAAGTCAGGTTATTTGTACTTTCGAAGCGTCTTGTTTTCCGGAGCAAACAAATGAATTCACTAGGGCCTTGGATCTTGATCATTCTCGGACTCGGTGCAGCTGCGGCTCTTGTTCTCGGCATCATGGCGCTCATGCGCGCACGCGCCGCTCACATCCCGCTTTCACCTGACGGCCTGAAGGAGTTTGAACAGTCTCCCCTGACGCCATTGCAAAAAAACGCATCGTGGGGTTTTGGTATCGCCTTGATTCTGCTTGCCGGTATCCTGTTTATTTTTCACTCGAGCGGCGGCGCCATGATCTATGATGAGAACGCTGATGTGCGGATGCAGATTCTCTGGCTCTTCTTGGGGTCGCTCCTCAACTTTTCAGTCCTCTCAACGATGTCTCGTCGGAACGCGGATGAGCGGGACAAAGGTGTATGGGTCTGGGCACCTCACGCCCAGTCGATTGCCGTGCTCCTCGTCGTGGTTGCATGGCTGACATGGCTACCCGTCAGGTTTCGCGACGAAGGGGGAATTCCTACGATCTACTGCTATCTGATGGGGGGAACGGTTTGGCTCACCTACATGATCGCTTTCTTCGTTGGCATCCTGCTGGGGAGTTGGGTCTCACCCCGTCATGCCCAAGGCTGAAATACAAAATGAAATCCGCCGGCTCCGTTTTCAGCACGGCGAAATGACTCAACAGCAGCTCGCCGACAAGGTCGGGTGCACGCGGCAAACGATTGTTCTTCTTGAGCACCGTAGATATGCACCCTCATTGGCACTGGCGATGCGCATTGCTGCGACTTTTTCCTTGAAAGTCGACGATGTCTTTAGACTCGCCAGTGACAACGATTGACTTGATCGCCGATCTCCGTTGTGACCCATCATAGGTTGCGTGACAAGTCTCTGTCACTTGGGCGAATGGGCAAATAGTCCGTTGATGTGGAGGCCTCTTATCGACGATGGACAAGTGCCCTCCTGGTCCCATGTTTCGCCGCGTTGTGAATACCTGCAAAGGTGGCCCAAAATTGGGGCCGGAGAAGCACGATCGCGTCCGACCGAAATTTTGGCGAGGATTTCATGTGCCATTTTCGATGCCCGCTCGTCCTCTTGGCAATCGACGCATCTTCCGCGGCGTTGGTCGATCCTTTCTCAAGTTTTTGGAGAAGAAGATGATTCGATCACAACGGCTGCCCCGTATTCCAGTTATGTTCGTACTCCTTGTTTTGACCGCCGCACTCCCGATCTGGGGCCAAGGTAGGATGCCAATGATGCCCACCAAGCACCTGGCGCACGATGTCTCCCGGTTCTCGATCAAGGGAATTATCGGAGGCGACGGTCGAAGCCGTATCCGTGAATTTCGTGGTCACCCCCTCATTCTTGCCTATTGGGACAGGCAAGGCGCCGCTGGCCTTGCAGGAGCGAAACGCGCCCTCAAGTTTCACGAGAAATTCGCCAAGAAGGGACTTTCTGTCATCCTCATTGAAAGAGTAATTTGGAACTTCAAGGACGCGGAATTGAAGGCGAAGGCATTTCTCTTGCAAGAACTTGGCCCGTTGGACGGCATTGCGTTGGCTGGATTTCAGAAAGACTTCCACGATCTCGTGAGACCGATGCAATCGTCATACAGTCGCTACATGGGCCTCGTCGGTGTCGATGGCATCCTTCGAGCAGGAGGGCCGTCGAGCATGGTGCAAGGCAAACTCGACAAGGCGCTTCTCTTGGAACTCAAGAAGGTAAAGAAAGGTTGGGGCACAAAGAAGGAAAGGAAGATACGGGCCATGGCATTTGGCAAAGGCAAGTTGGGGGACGCTCTCAACATGGCGCAGGAAAGCAACGACGACGAACAAGTCCATGATGCAGCGACGGATGTTCGGTCCTATTTCAAATACCAGCTCCAAGCCGTAACCAAAGACTTGGATAACGCCTGTTGGGCCAATGCGAAAAGAAAGATCGTCTCCCTCTCTGCTGCGGTCTCCGAACGCAAGGGGTTGGCAAAAAAGGTCGCAAGTCTTCAGGAGCGATTACTCAAGGAGGCAACTCCAGAAGAACTTGACGCCGAGAAGAAGATCAGTGCGATCCTCAAGAAAATCGACAAGGGTAAAGGGGGACGCCCCGTGAACAAGAAACTGATGAAGCTTGCGGAGTCATCCGCGGCACCTCATGCCGCAGCGCGGGCGCGCAGGTTGTTAAAGCTTGTTGCCTTCCTCAAGGGCTGACTGCTGCCATGAGTTTGACGACTCACAATCGAACATCGGCCTTGTGGCCATTCTGAATGCTCAGGCTGTGAGCACTTGGTGGGGACCGGCCTTTGGTTTCGTATTGAAATGAATGACAGTTGACATCCTTCGCTCTTTGATATATAACCATGTGGTTATGTGTGAAGAACAGCTCAATCTCGTCTTTGCAGCTCTTGCAGACCCACCCCGGCGATGCATGTTGGCACAGCTTGCCGAAGGCGAGAGTAACGTCAGCGCGCTCGCCGAACCTCACGACATGTCTCAACCTGCCATTTCGAAACACCTTCGCGTGCTCGAGAAAGCTGGGTTTATTCAACGTACTCGGCAAGGGCGTGAGCACCGGATCCACGTCGACCTTCAAGCGATTGAAATAGCCGGCACGTGGATTGGACACTACCAGGAATTCTGGGAGCGGCAGTTTAGTGCTGTCGATGCCTACTTGAAGGCTCAGAAGAAGGACAAGCAGAGCGACAGGGAACCAGAAGAAAGACCCAAATCATGAGCACAGAAGTAACGTTCGAAAATGGCAACCTCATTGTGACGCGAATCTACGATGCACCACGGGACCTCGTGTTTGACGCTTGGATCGAGGCCAGCAAAGTGGAACAGTGGTGGGGATGCGCGGATTGCACGTCGGTTCGATCGGAAATCGAGCCCAAGGTTGGTGGCCGATACAACAACCACATGGTCATCAAGGGTGCTGGCGAAGTACCAGGTTTTGCGACTTTGACTGAATACGATCCGCCGTCGCGTCTGGCTTACTCGGGCGCGGATGATGATGGCATGCTTGTCTCTGTCGACTTCAGTGAAGTTGAGGGTGGGACTCTCGTGCGACTTGTGCACTCGGGCATTCCAGACATGAAAGTCGATGGCGATGTGGAATTGCGGGATATCATTCGGGCCGGTTGGACGGCCGCCACAGGGAAGCTTGCCTCGTTCTTGGCCAGCCAGACCGAAGGATAGAGGCTCGTTTGATTTCATCTTCGTCGACGTTTCGAGGTTCTTTCGACGGCAAAATCTGAATGACGATCCCAAGAACACACAGGACACGTCTTGGGTGACTCTGGCTCGGCACTCTGTTCAGGAAGAAATCGTCCTTTTGACTTTTCTTGTAATGAATGGGTATCAGAGTTCCATACTCAATGCATGGACACCTCACCCATTGACAAGTCGTTTGCTCGCTACATCGAAAAGCGAAATCCGGCCGACCTCGCCCAAGTCTTCGATTTGGCCGCTCCACAGCTCTATCGCCTGTCGCTTCACCTCTGCGGAAGCGCCGCAGATGCTGAGGACGTCTTGCAAGCTACATTCCTTGCCGCAATCGAATCGGCGGAGACTTGGAAGAAGGGAAGGGGAGTCTTGCCTTGGATCACAGGTATTCTGACCAATCGAGCTCGATCGCTCCGAGGTCGGCGACGTCGTCAAGCAACTCACTTAACAACCAACCCCATTGCCAATGAACCGTCCCCTCTCGAGATCGCTGACGACAAGGAAATCTTGTCATCTGTGATCGAAGAGGTCGACCGACTCCCAGGTCTCGAACGACGGGTCGTGATCCTCAACTGTTGGTACGGCATGAAGCCAGCCGAGATCGCCCATGCCCTTGACGATTCTCCGAGCGCGATTCGAGTCCGTTTGCACCGAGCTCTGAAGAAGTTGAAGCATCGTCTCCCAACCGACGTTGTGCTTCCGACTGTCTTCTTGGCATTGGCAGTACCAGGGTTGGCAAACGTCCGTCGCATCGTCTTGGCCAAAGCCTCGGCGATCACCCCAGCAAGCACGACGTTCACAGTTGCAGGAGTTGCTCTCATGTCCAGCTCGCAAAAGGCAGTCCTCCTTGGTGTTGTTCTCATCGCTTGTTCGCTGTATTTCTTTTCGAATCTCGACTGGAGCGAAGACGAGCATCTCTCAGGAAGAGATCTTGCGGAGACAACAAGAGGGACTCGTTCGCCCAACCGGAGTCCGTCTGAGCACTCTAGGTTGCTCTTGCCTGATCTAACTGAGACACCAGCGGGTCATACAACCAAAAAAGGAGTGTCCGAATCTGGAACGATTGGGTTTGAAGTACTTGCTATCGACAAGATTACCGGGAAACCGATGCCGGGAACCGAAATCTACATTCATCAGGCGAGCAACGAAGATCACAGTCCGATTGATCTCTATCGGCGACGTTTCGCGGATCGTGATGATCCTTGGGGGCGTGTGTCTGAAGACGACTTGCACCAGATGACCGGTCCTCGTGGCCGTGCGGTTTTTCCAGCCTTGACCGAATTTGTGACGATTTTTGCATTCTCGCCTGGTCGATCGGCCATCGCGTTCCCCCAGACCTATCAGGTACAGCCCTTTCGAGTTGAATTAGTCAAGGATCTCTCTCTAAAGATCGAAGTCGTGAATGCTGCGGGGCAACGACAATCGGGGATTCCTGTGCGGATTGGATTCGATCTCAGCTTGAACAGGAGATCAGCGTTTTGGCGTAGCCACACTCGCGACGATGGCTCTGTGGAATTGAAACACTTGCAGCGATACGCATATCTGGGAAACCGAGCGTTGACGATTGAACTTGGTTTTCCGCAACTCGACCCCGTTCGTGTACCTTTTGATCTTAAGAATCCTCCTGAAGACCCGATACGACTGGTGCTCCCCAACGCCACGGCTAGGCTCGAAGTCGAGATTCGGGATGAGAAAAACGAAATTTGTCATGATGTCGGATTCATTGGGATTGGCAAAAGTACATCGGCGGGGCGCCCACCTCGTGGAGCAACTTCCAGTTTTGATTGGCAAGAAATGGTTCATGGTCGCGCCTTCTTCGATCGTATTGGCGTGGATTCTGGATTCGATGTTGTGGCGAATTTCATGGGTAAGCGACGGTCGTCCATCATCCAGGCCGTCAAGGGGCCCATGCGACCCGGCGGGGTGTCGAAAATCGTCTTAATCTGCGGTCCTAAGCACCCTCGTTTTCGCTGCGTTCTTGTGGATGCTGAAAAGAGACCGATCGCCTCCAGCCAGATTCATGTCCGTCGACGAGATGGTAGACGATTGCCATTGCACAAGAGTGCTCAGGTCGTGAGGAGCGACGCCCAAGGTGTCTGTGACATCATCTTGCACGACGAATTTCCCGAGTTCGGCCTCAAGAATCTGGCGATTTCAGCTCGTGTCAAAAACTCCAAGATCCGTGGTCCAATTGGCCCGGGCAAGGACTTGCGGGAACTTATGGCTGTGATCGACGTGTCTGGGTTCGCGCCATACGATAATCCGACTATGAATCTTGGAACCATTGTACTCGAGGAGGTTGGACAGGTTGTTGCCGGCCGCGTCGTTGACGAGGCGGGGAATCCTCTCGCTGGAATCGACGTCGTCATTGAACGACAAGATGGTTCGCAGTGGTTACGAGAAAGCCGTCACCTTGTGAGGTCTGATAGGCAAGGGCGATTCTCGATTCGCGGCGATTTCGAGCCCGGGAATCTAAGGCTCAACAAGGGCCGATGGGGTGATTCAAAAATTGTCGTGAAGCAGCCCACTCGATTCGAACGTGGTGACGAAGATGTGATTTTGGTCATCAAGAAGAAGGCTGGCATCTCCGGTTCGCTGTTGCTTCCACAAGGCATTGATGGGCGGGCTATCTTGGTGTGGCTCACCGGCAGCGCTCTTGACCAGGAAACTGCAGGAATTGTCGGTCACGGAAAGATTGACGTGGCCGTTGATGGCGGGTTTCACGCCGGGAATCTTCAGTCCGGCACCGTGTCCGTGGCCGTGCACCTGCACGCCTCGAATCCGCAGAGACCCTGCGGAATACCTCTTGTCAAAATCGAAAACCTGCAGATCGTGGCAGGGGAGGTCAATTGCGACCGGCGATTGCAGCAAATCGATTTGCGAGACAAGGTGAGAGTCTCAACAGTCTTCGTGGTTGATGAGAGCCATACCCCGATTCGTTCCGCGTCCGTTCTTTCGCGGTCCATTGCCGTCGATCGAGGAGGTTGGCAGGAATCAAGAACGGATATGGAGGGGCGCGTCCGAATCATGAGGGGCCAAGATTACCTTGTCGTTCGTGCCGGCAAATCTGGCTTCGCCGAAGCTCGATTGAGTGGTGTTTCTGAGGCAGCCACTTTGACTCTGTCGCAGTCCGCACACATTCGCGTTCACATCGATGAAAAACTCGACCCGATTCGCACACCAACAAAATCCCTGATCCAAGTTCGGCCAATGACCACCCGTGAACAAAGACAACAAATATCTTCAGGAGAATTCGAGGCCAACGATTTCTATCTCATTGGCAGCATTTTCAGCGAGTCTCTTGGCGACAGGCGGACCATCAGCATCCCGATATCCGGACTCGGAAAATTCGAGGTCGAGATTCGCCTATTCAAGAGCAATGCCAGAGGACAGGCGCAATCCAGTGTCATGCGCCGAGAATTCTCCGTAACTTCCCTCAACACCGATGTCCACGTTTACCTTGAAGGACTAAATAAGGCCTTGCGGCTTGCGCGAGAAAGACTTCGTTGATCTGACACGGTGTCAAGACAATCCAGACTCGGTATTACGGGACTGGAGTAATGAGATCGTCGGCGATTCGTTTGAAAAAAGGGGTACGAGAATCGTCACATGACTTCGCAGTTGTCATGTTCATGTGGCTGATGTGCAGGGTGACGCTTGGGCTCGGCATCCGCCCGAATGACCCAACCCAAGTGCACGACAACAGAGAAAATCCGAGCGGCAGAAGCCACGACGCCACTCGTCGGGCGATGAAGAGAGTCGGGCGCCGAGGACAACGCAACGCCCTACGAGGCTACTTGGTCTCTATTGTGACAAGGCCGTAGAGTTCAAGGGTGACGCCCATATTGTCCCAGTCGCCCCGCAAAGCCCGCAGGCCAGAGACTCGAAACGCCCAGTGGTCATCTTTCAATCGCAGTTTGTCGGATCGCTTGATTGACTTGAAGACTTCCGGGATCTGGATGGTCATCTTGGAGTTCACACCGGGGATACCTTGGAGATCAACGGACCCAATGGGGCGCTTAATGCTGGAGACTTGAGCTAGGATTTCCAATGCAACCCCGTTGCCGTCTGGGTCGATGACAGGAGTGACCTCGATGTAAACTCCGTCGCGGACGACATCGACTATGGGATCCATGATGAGGCTCTTTTGCGAAATCAAAACGTTGTAATCTCTCACATATGCGAGTTCGTTGATGACGGAGACGTTTGCTTTTTGTCCGTGAAAGACCGTCAGCGTCGGTGCGGTCACAACTTTGCTCTCGGGCGCAGGCGCTCT
>JAJRYU010000051.1 GCA_024275615.1 Planctomycetota bacterium | reverse complement strand
TTGCCCGCTTGTGACGAACTTGCTGTCAAGATCACCGTCAGCGCTTTTAACGGCAACCCCGGAGGAGGTGGCCTCCTCACCATTGGCACAAACCCGAACAACCCCGGCAGCCGCAGGAATTACGCCCTCGCCAAGTATGTCCGGACCTGGACAGGCTTAGGTCCCACCGGTAGCAAGCAATACCGCTTCTGGGGTTACATGATTGAAGGAGATGCTGTCAATTTCGCATCCTCAACAATCCCGCCTTCTTCTTTTCCGGCGTGTTGGTCTTCAACGACAGTGCCTGGCGTCTCCTTTGACGGCGTTGTCTTCCGTGGCTACTTGAACCTCATGGTCGAAATCGACGACCTCGGAGTTCCTATTCCAGGCGCTCCCAACACGGAACCCTTTACCTTGGTCATGTCTCACTATGATGGCTGCTTGGATCACATCAATATTCCGTTTCTCAACCAACGAGCCATCGCCTCCGGTCCAACCCAACATGTGGGAACTTCTTACCACTTGGTGACTCCCAACAATTTTAGTTGGGTGACAACCCCGCCTACGGCTTCGCAGTTGGATCTAACCAGTCTGCCTCACGACTCTTTGCGAAGCACTGTCTCTCATACAACGAACTTGAGCCCAGTTTTTGGCCAATCCCCAGGTCCCTTGTGCTTAGCCGAAATGCCGCTCATGGTCACCGGCACGACGAATAATCCCAAGTGCTTATGCGTCTCAAGTAGCGGCGCAGCGGGCGCCCTTGACTACGAGCAAAATTACCTCTCGCCGTATAACTATGGCACCTGCACAACTCAGCATCCCTGGAATTCCGCCCCCCTCATCCCAGAGATACCCACAGGTTTCACGCAGACCTATTTAGGACGCTGGGGCACGGCCGCAAGACAAGATGTCGCCTTCGTTCAAACAACCATGGTCGTGGGGACGGTCGATTATGCTGATCATTGTGCCCACTCATTAAACTACCTCACCGCAGAAGATCACATCATTTGGGGTAACGGCACTTTGTGGCCAAGCTTGAATGCGGCCAATATCCCGACAATTACCCAAGACTCAAGTAGTTTTGTCACCGACTACATGCTCCATTTCGGCAACCATGTCGACAAAGTGGACACCAAGATTGCTGGAAAGCCTGGCTATGTCAACATTATTTGGAACATGTTCCGCTAAGCGGAGAAGGAGAAAAATCATGAAAACTCTATTACTTTGTGCCACCATTTTCTTCGTGCTCACAGGACAGCGACTCACCGCCCAACAAACTCTCTTGGTCCCGTCTGCGACTTATGCCACGATCCAATCGGCTCTCAACGCTGCTGCCAATGGTGACACCGTCTTGGTTGGCCCAGGCACTTATGTGGAAAACCTCATGTGGCCACCTCTATTGGTCCACTTAATCGGTGCTGGCCCAACTCAGTCGATCATCGACGGCAATCAAACCGGTTCATGTATCAGTATTACTGCCGATGTCAGTGACGGATCAAGCATCGAAGGATTCAAGATTACCAATGGTAGCGGGACGTTGGATGTTTTTGGCTTCGGGTATGTTGGCGGAGGCATGTATATTCAACGAACCGTGTTCTTAGCAAACCCTTCACCCTACCTTTCTATTACTGTGAAGGACTGCGATATCACTGGCAACAGTGCAGTCCATGCTGGTGGCTTCCTTGTCCGATTTGCGGAAGCAATTTTCGAAAGATGCACATTTTCGAACAATTCGACAGTCGTCGGAGGTGATGGCTCCTGCGGCTTGGTTGGGGCACAACCTGGGTCGAATATGGTTTTTAAGGACTGCGAATTCTCCCAACACAGCGGCAAGAGTGTCCTTGAGTTTCCTACGGGTTGGAACCCATCTGTGACCGTCGAGGACTGCTACTTTCATGACAATACCGCGGACGTGATCCTCGCAGTCTTTGGTGGGCAAATGACCTTCAGAAGAAACCGATTCACGAACAACACGACAGCAGGACTCATCATGAGCGCAACTCAATCCACTGGAAGTCCCTTCGTCATCGACTCGTGTTTGTTTGCAGACAACGCAACCGCCAATCGAATTCTCAGGACTGCTGCTGGCCAGAACCTGACCAATACACTGGTCTTGAGCAACAACACAATTGTACGCAATACCAGCACCCTGCCATCCATTCAGTTGTTTGGCGGCAACACCCTGATTACTGACTGCATCGTCAAGGGTAATGTGGATGACAGTGGTTCGCTTTTCACGAACCCCTTCGATTTGTACTTCGCCAACAGCGGCAACAACCTTGTCACTTGGCAAAACAGCAACATTCAAGGACAAGCCAATCTTGGACCTGGAGTGATCGATGTCATTGCCATGTTTGTTGCCGGACAAAGCGGCGATTTTCGCTTGAGGCCAGGCTCCCCCATGATCGATGCGGGTACTCTGAATCCCACATTCACTCAAGGCGCAGGCGATGTAAGAGATTGGCCCCGGATTCGAAACGGCCGGGTGGACATGGGAGCCTATGAAGCCCAGAGCTTAGCCCACCATCCTGCTTCTGCGGGAACAGTCGGGGCAGCTGCCGGGGGCCCCTATGACATTTTGAAAATGAACGGCACAAGCGGCGGCATCATGAGGCACTTAGAAGTAGCCATTGGCACTTCGTCGACATTGGAGATGGACCAACCACCTCACCTAATCGGTCCCTTGCAATTTAGTATCTTCGGAATCATAGGGGAAGCCAACTTCGACTCCGTCATCAACGTACCTTTAGGTATTGGTGACATGATGTTTGCTCCAGCACCGATGATCCCTTTTCTCCACCCAAGTTTCTTCACCTTAGCTTCTAGTGTCGGCCAACTGGGATTCTATGCCCCGCTCTTTTCAGCAACACCCACACCTTGGAACTCAGGATTTGGTCCAGCCATCCCCTTCCCCCTCAAGATCACCATCCAAGGAATCATCGAAGAGGCCCCAGGAGTTTTCGCCCCAACAAATGCCCTCATCTTCGAAGTCAAATAGTCCAACAACTCCCTTCATCTGACCGCCCAAAGCAAATCGCCTTGGGCGGTTTTTCGTCCCACCCATCACCATCATCTCGGCCGAACCCTTAGTTTTCTTCTTCTCCAAGCTCTTAAGACCACATTCAAGAAGAAGAATGCAGACGAGACGTCTGCGCTCCCAGCGGGTGTTCTCGTCTGCGGTCCCAGCATTCTTTGGACTCCTTGGTTCGTTGCGCAAGCGCCAACTTGGAAGTTTGACGCACCGAGGTAGAATGCGTGGGTCAGCCGGAAACGTTCCTTTTCTTGACTTCGGGGCCTGCACTTATGCGTGACGCTGTTATTGGCAATGGTCGCTTGACTCTCGCTTATGATGCCCGCGGTTGCATTCGAGAAGTCTACTATCCTCAGCCCGGGCTTTGGAATCACTCCCTGGGCGCGCCCTCTCACATTGGTTTTCAAAGCCAAGGCATCACTTATTGGCTCGGAGAAACGACTCCGGCGCCAAGGTTGCAGGCCACCGGTCGTGAAGTCCAGATTATCTGGAAGGATTTGGACCAGGGCTTGGAGGTCCACCTCCAGGATTGCCTTGACAGTAGTCTGCCACTCTTGAGGCGCCATTTTCACCTTAGGGGTGTCGCCGGCGCCAAGGTCACATTGTTACTTCACCACGACTTCCGCCTCCTTGAAACTGAGAATCTCGATGGCGTCAGATTCTGCCCCTCGCAGAGGTTTTTGTTGCACTACAAGCGACAACAGAACATAGGAGTCGGCCTCGTGGAGCCAAGTTCTTGGGCAGTGCGCTGGACTTTGGGACGACGGGATGGGGAAGATGGCCGAGGGATCCGAGCTCTGGTAGAACGCCAAGGGCTCGACAACAATCCCTGCGCTGTCGGTGCGGGCGAAAGTGTTTTGGGAATTGACGTCGTTCTCGATGATGAGGGCCATGCCCGTATTTCCAGTTATGTCGCCGCTTGGCAAGAGCAAGAAGAAAAAGCCCAGATTGACTCCAGTCTTAAAGAGCATTCTTCTCACTTGGTTGCTCCCGACACGAGAGAAGAAACAACCGCTTCGACAAGAACTCTCGTCAACCACGCAAAAGACCTGCTTTCTGTCTTCGGTAGCGCGGTGATTGCCTCACCCGACAGCGAATCTCTTGAGGTTGCCAAGGAACATTATGGCTACATTTGGCCCAGGGACGGGGCCTTTGTGGCGATGACTTGGGATGCTCTTGGCGAACACACCCGAGCACGTCGTTTCTACGACTTTTGCGAAAAAGCGCTCTTGGAGGAGGGCTACTTGCTCCAACGATATCACCCTGATGGCACTCCTGGGAGCAGTTGGCACCCGGAACCACAATCTAAGAGCCGACTGCGCCCAATTCAGGAGGACTCAACTGCCTTGTGCTGCCTGGCAGCATCCAGACACTTCTTGTCTGTGCAACAAAAATCTCAAGCGTCCGCCAGGCACTTGGCCGAAAACCTGATCTTGCCTAGTGCACGTTTTTTGGTCTCATATCGCGATGAGGAATCGGGACTACCACTGCCTTCCCACGATCTTTGGGAAGAGAGATTTGGCATTCATACGTTTACCGTGGCTGCTGTCATCGCCGCATTAAAGTCCGCAGCAGAAGTGGCTCGAATCCTCAAGCGAGAAGAAGCGCGCCAATTCCAAACCGTGGCTGAATCGATGGATGAGGCCCTGCAAACTCGCCTTTTCCATCAAGACGCAGGACGATTCGCGCGTACCGCCACAGTTCAGGCCAACGGATCCCTTCATTTGGATGCCACCCCCGACGCTTCACTTTGCGGCCTCTTCTTGTTTGACCATGGCAAGATCCACGACCCCCTGGTTCAAAGGACGATGACTTCAATCGAAGAAGAGTTATGGGTGAGAAATGGTGTCGGCGGTATGGCACGCTATCACGACGACCACTACCACAGGCGCAGCCATGATCCAGACAAGATCCCTGGGAATCCATGGATCATCTGTACTTTGTGGCTGGCCCAATGGCATGCTCTTGCGGGCGACGACGAAGGTCGCCTACGCGCAGAATCTCTTCTGACATGGGTCGCAGATCGGGCCCGCCCCAGCGGTGCCCTTCCCGAGCAGGTCCATCCAACCACGGGCGAAAACGTCTCAGTTTGCCCCTTGGTTTGGAGTCACAGCACCTTGATTGACGCTTTCACCGCCCTCAATCCCAAGGGTTGACTGAATAGACGGTGGCCACTTTGAGCGTGGACCGTTAGAATTCAAGCTCCCGAAACTGAGGATTGAGATATGCGCAAGCGTGTGCTTGGAATGATCATGGCTGGCGGAAAAGGAACACGGTTGTTCCCTTTGACGAGAGACCGCGCCAAACCCGCTGTCCCTTTCGGCGGCAAGTATCGCATTATCGACTTTGCCCTTTCTAATTTCATGAACTCCCACATCTACTCGATCTATGTGTTGACACAGTTCAAGTCTCAAAGCTTGACCGAACACTTGCAAAGAGGTTGGGGGCACATTTCACTGCTGAAGAACCACTTCATCATTCCTGTTCCCGCCCAAATGCAAACCGGCGAGAGCTGGTACAAGGGCACCGGCGATGCCATTTATCAAAACCTCAACTTGATCCGTGAGAATCGCCCCCACTATGTTGCTGTGTTCGGTGGTGACCACATCTACCGCATGGACATTTCCCAGATGGTCAGCTTCCACGAAGAGCAAGAAGCTGCGGTGACAATCGCTGGAATTACTGTTCCTATCGAACAAGCGACCGAATTCGGCGTCATGAAAATTGACGACAACGGCCGTATCCTGGACTTTGAAGAGAAACCGGCAAATCCCTCACCCATGCCTGACGACCCATCTCGAGCCCTTGTGAGTATGGGCAACTATGTCTTTAATGAATCGACCTTGACGACAGCGCTCAGCGAAGACGCACAGCTTGATCAATCCTCTCATGATTTCGGCAAAGACATTCTCCCTCGACTCTTGGCGG
>JAJRYU010000676.1 GCA_024275615.1 Planctomycetota bacterium | reverse complement strand
ATTGAATGGTGAATGAGTCAAAGCTTTGCTCCGGAGTGGGAACTCATTGAAGTAAGTTCGTTTTTACGGCGAGGGACCTCACAGGTAGAAGTTACCCGATGTTGCGCTCGCGCCGCCATCGACGTGAATAATGCTACCGCTGATCCATGAGGCATCGGCCGAAAGTAGAAAGCTGACTGCTGGTGCCACCTCCTTGGGTGCACCCACACGGCCCAAGGGCAATGTGCTCGTTACTTTGGCCAACGCCGATTGTTGGTCTTTCTCTTGGGCTAGGCGTGCGGCAAAGGCCTCATCTTCCAGAGGACCAACCATGATGCCATTGACCCGAATGCCAGCCGGGCCGTAATCGACAGCAAGGCTTCTGCACAAGCCATGGAGGCCTGCTTGAGTAACAGATTCTAGGGTTGAGTTGGGTTGGGCGCCACGAGCTTCTTGAGTCATGAGGCAAACCACGGATCCATGCATGCTCCGGCGCAAGAATGGCATAGCGAACTTACTCGCGAGCCACGTAGCCTTCAGGTCTCGATCAACGAATTTTTGCCAGTCGTCACATTCGATGTCACTGGCCGCTCCAGCCACGGGATGGCCAGCGAATGTCACCAAACCGTCAATGCTGCCAAAAGTCATGATGGCATCTGCGATCATGCTCTGCGCTTCACTCTCAGAATCTGGTTTGGCGGCAGTGAAAGCGACTTCTCCACCTGTTGCTTCGACCTGTTCAAGAAGTGCTTGGCCGCGCTCAGCGTCGGCACCTGCAATCACCAGGGATGCTCCGTCATGCGCCAGCCGCAGGGCGATACTTGTGGCGAGGTCACCCAGACCGCCGACCAGGAGAATAACTTTGTCGGCTAAGTTCATGGGACGGTCTCCTATTCGACAGGGACTTGCACCTGGCGGATTGTACCTTCTGGAGAGAAATAGATCTCCAGTGCGCTGGCTCCCATTTTCGGCTGCAGGTTCTTTCCTTGCTTGACGATGAGGGCCTGGATTTCCGCGAACGACGTAGCGCCTACCTGAGTCAAGCATAGGGCTCTGTGAGACTTGAGATCCAACAACCCGAATTCCTCGCCGGAGACTTGAAGTTTCTGGCGGACTTCAGGGGTCGGCGCTTTGATGGCAATGGCGACTTGTGTGGTGTCCCTTGTGGGTTTCGAGGTCGTTGTGCCGGGCGCCACCACTGCTGGGTGGACGAGCAAAAGAGGACCGTTTATTTCCAATTTCTTCTCGTGAATCCAAGCTTTCAGCTTTGCCACGGCGCCTTGGACGTCGTCGTCGCTTTCTTCAAGTTGCAGGTAGGCAAAGGTGCCACCAATGGACCTTTTGTCGATGATGGCATCGCGGTTGAGATCGATGGGGGGCTCGAAGGTCTTCGGGCTCCACTTTGGATTCAGTTGATAGGTAATCTCCCGTTGTTGAGCATGGGGTTTGCCGTTCTGCAGAGAATCGATCTCGTGGGCAAACTGTACTCCCGCCACGGAGCGGTATTCCCGAAGGATGAGCGTGAAACTCTTGTCTGAGTCCTTGTCGTCCAGGGTTACCCTTTCCACCAGCCAAGTTGAGGTATCGAAATCGAAGGTGAGCAAGATATTGCGGTGAGCGAGATCTTGCACTTCCAAGCGCTCGATTTTTCGCTTGTCCGGAGCGATGTGGGTGCCCTTGTGCTTGAGTTTGAAATGCTCCGTGTCTTTGAGTGCGGTGAGTTTGGAGATTTCAAAGAGCCAATTCTGCCGACTTTGGGGTTCCATTTCGTCACTGATAGCTTCCAAGTCTACGACCGTGCCGTCCACGCGGTGCCAGGACTTCTTGGGACCCTGGATAAACTCCTCACGAAGGTCGAAGTCCTTCCAACTGCGAATCTCTTGATAGCACTTGTCAGACGCCATCAGTGTTTCCAGCTCGAAGGTCGAAGAAAAGTCGTCCTGCGTTTCCGTCAGTATTGACCGAGTTTTTAAGGCCACGACGCTCTTGGGATCCACATCTCCCCAAAGAGCTTCGATTGCATTGTCCAAGAGGACTTGCTCCGGGCTCTTGGGGTCCGCCGGATCTGGGCCGCAGCCTGAAGTGAGCGCCAAGAACGAAAAAGCGAGAGCCACCGAAGTGAGTTTGCGATTGATTGTCGACATGATGGGAGGGCGGCGACCGAATCCAGCCACCCGTTTCCTCAAGGAAGAGTCATGAAAATCCCGTGATTCGTTGTGAAGATAGCACGACTTTTGTCGGCTTTCAATTCGCGGAGATTAGCATAAGAACACGTAAGTTAAGGCAGATACGTTGCTTATGTGGTTCTTCCAGGCCTACGAATGTTGCATGGTGCCTGGGAATTCTGATTCCATTGTTGGACTCCATCTCCACGAAACGTATGCTTCGAGTCAGCATCTCTTTGCGAAGAGGTGGTATCAGCGTTGTTGGGAGATTCGGCCCGGTCATCATTGGCGGGATCGGATTTCACGAAGGCGGTTCGAGCTCATCCAAAGCCCGAGCCGCTTCTTTTGTTGGCAGGAGAGAGCGGCGGGCAAAAAAAGAACGCTGAACCGCCACAGACGACTCGCGCCGTTAGATCGCCTGCGGTGGAACAGCGTTGTTGGATCAGCGTCGGCTCACGTTCTTTGGCAAAGAAGACTATGAGACTCGCCACTTAAATAGACGCCCTCCCCAGGGCATTACTGTGATTCTCGAAAAAACTATGGGCGGCGGGTGGCCGCCATCTTCATGAGATTGTGGTCACGCATGGTCGGAGATTTACACCCATGCTCGGAGACGCCCCAAGATCGTGAATAATGCCAGCAAGACCCCTGGGAAGTGACCCTGGCGCGAGTACAATTCGCCCCATCGTCACCGCAAGGCCTGAACACCCTGGATCTCATGCATGAATAACCAGTTTCTTCGCGGTTTGAATCCGCAACAACGAGAAGCAGTACAACATGGTCAAGGGCCTCTCTTGGTTCTTGCGGGTGCGGGCACAGGGAAAACAAGGGTGGTGACTGTTCGCATTGCTCATTTGGTAGCGAATGGAGTGGCTCCGAGTCATATTTTGGCTGTGACTTTCACCAACAAAGCTGCGCGCGAAATGAAAGAACGTGTCGGCAAGCTTGTCGGCAAACGTGCAGCCAAAGAGCTCACGGTGACTACGTTTCATTCCTTCGCAATTCGCCTCTTGCGGCGTTTTGGCGAAAAACTGGGTTATCGGAAGAGCTTCGGCATTGCCACAGAAGAGGATCGAAAAACTCTACTGCGGACGATTCTCCGTGAAAACGGAATCTCGACGAAACTCGTCGCTCCTCGGTGGGGCGTCTACCAGATATCGACTTGGAAGAACGAAGGCGTGGGGCCGGACGCGGCCATGGAGGTCGCCGCTGACGATGCGGAAATTCACCTCGCACACGCCTACCAGATTCTGAGCAAGGAACTGAAACGTCGCCAGGTCATGGACTTTGACGACATGCTTCTTTTTGGCCTGGAGCTGCTTAGGGATCATCCCGACGTCCTGGATATCTGCCGGGACAAGTATCGGCATTTGATGGTCGACGAATATCAGGACACCAATTCGGTTCAGTACGAATTCATTCGTCTCCTGGCAGGAGGGCGCCGAAACCTTGCTGTTGTTGGTGATGACGATCAGAGCATCTATGGCTGGCGTGGTGCACGAGCTGGGAATATCCTCGATTTTGGCAAGCACTATCCAGGCGCCAAAGTCGTGACTTTGGACCAGAATTATCGTTCAACGAATGTCATTTTGCGGGCTGCCAACCGCATCATTGACAACAACCAAGGCCGCATGAAGAAAAACCTATGGTCGGCGCTAGGTGAAGGGCGACCGGTCGAGTTGTTTCGTGCAGAAGACGAACGAGATGAACTGAGGCACTTGGTTGCGCGCATTAAAGGGCTCAAAAATCGCGCCGTTCGCTATGAGGCTATCGCGGTTCTCTTTCGCGCCAACACCCAAGCTAATGCCATTGAGATTTTTCTCCGCGAAGCTGACATCCCCTACCGCGTTGTGGGCACCCGCTCCCTCTTTGATCGACGAGAATGCCGCGATCTTATTGCCTATTTGAAGGTGATGGCCAACCCGATGGACGATGGCGCATTGTTGCGCATCGTTAACACACCATCTCGGGGCCTTGGCAAGACAACACAAGACAAACTTATGGCGGCGGCAGTTTCAACAAGGCGCGGTACTTTCGAGCAAATCCTCTCCGGGGACAGTGAAGCCGGCTTGACACCCAAGACGGGGAAAGCTCTGGCCTCGTTTCGGGAAATCATGGCCGCAACGAAGGCCATGATCGACGAGGGGCGTCTCGCGGATGGCATGGAGCACCTGCTGTCAGCGATCAGCTATCACGACTACCTCAATATTGATGCCGACAATGCTCAAGACGCGCTCATTCGGTGGAACGTCCTCAAGCAACTGATTGATCTGGCGCGAGAGTTTGAGAGTTCTCACCAAGCGGATGATATTCTCGGAGCCTATCTGGAGTCCTTGGCTCTTGATGAGCGCCCCAAGGAAGAATCAGAGAAAGACAAGTTTGGCATCACGATGCTGACTGTCCATGCTGCCAAAGGTCTGGAATATGACCATGTCTTCCTCACCGGTTTGGAGGAAGGCCTCTTGCCGCACAAAAACTCGTTTGGGGATGATGACAGTTTAGACACGATTGACGAAGAACGCCGGCTGTTTTACGTGGCACTGACCCGTGCTCGCAAGGAGCTCTATCTCAGTCTTGCCAAGACCAGACGACGTTGGGGGCGAGATGAGGAGAGAGAAGAGTCGCGATTCCTGGGAGAGTTGGGAGAAGAGGATATGCACCTCATCGATCCAGCAACCGAAGGGCCAGCAGAGAAGGCGGTCGCAACGGATTATCTTTCCCAGCTAAAAGGCCTATTCGGTTCTGAAGAATAGGCCGTCCGCATAGAAAAAGGGAGTCGCAAGGCGACTCCCTTTGATCATTGTGCAGAGATGGGACCTATCGGAGGTCTAAAGCTTGCGCTTTAGCTCGCGGAGTTCACGGCGCATCTTTCGCAATTGCTGCTCAAGTTTCTTCACGGCGTTTTCCAGGTCTTCATCGTCGTCTTCATCTTCGTCATGATCCTCATGGTGACCATGGGTCGAGGCCTTATTTCCAGTGGACTGCAAGAGACGACGGAAACGCATTCCCTTCTTGCCCTTGGCATCGCCAATGACTTGGCGAAGAGTCAAAGTGTCACTTTTGTCTGTGCGCGGATCCATAAGGCGTGCCATGATCTTGTACTTGCCCTTGGCGAGAGCCTTGGAACCAATGCCCATGTGATTCATGGCGCGGCCGATAGCGTGGCGACGCATCTTGGCTCTTGGGCTCCTCGGAGCCTTCGGAGTGAAGTGCATGTTTGTTCGTGACTTCTTGCCGTGCTTCTTGTGGGCGCGTTGGCTCGAGTGCTTTGACTTCTGACCAGAAGAGCCACAACAGGAATTGCTCTTGCCGTGACTTTTCTTGGCTGCGCCATGCAAGGCGTGGAGTTTACCGAGGATCTTAGGTGCGTGGGCACCACCGTGCTTCTTGAAGCCAGGTTTTTCAGCTCTCCACGCAAAGGTGTGGTTGCGCTTGGCGCCTGCGCCTGGGACGTGCAAGGAAAAGCTATTGCCGTGACCATGCCCGCTCTTATCGTGCTTACTCTTTGACTTCTTGTGAGGAGCACCGCCCCATGCTTGGCTCATGCCCATATGAGGGCGGCCCATGCGCCACATGCCGCCCTTGCCTTTTGATTTCGACTTGGACTTGCCGCAGTCACAATCGCCGCAACAACCGCCTCGTTTGGCTTGATGCTGCATGAAGCGCCTAAACAGCCCGCGGCCTTTCTTGAGTGGT
>JAJRYU010000675.1 GCA_024275615.1 Planctomycetota bacterium | reverse complement strand
CGATCCTGCACCCAAAATTCTCGTTGGCGTCGGCGCATCTCTTTGCCGACACGGGCTTTTTCTTCTTTGCTTGTGTAGGCCTCGGTGGCCAAAGATTCATGACTGATTAAGGCCGTCACCGTATCTTTGACCCCTTGCTCCGCCAAGTAGCGGGCGGCCTCCCTGGCCAATCGATCAAGGGCCAGTTCGTAGTGTCTTTGGAAAGTCTCGACGTCAGGAAAGCTCTTCCAAGGGGTCTTGAGGTCAGGAAACCAAAGATCGAGGTTTTCCTGGTCACGACGCAGAAACGATGCTTGAAGCTTGCGCAGGACATTATCGCGCACTTTGTTTTGCATCTCAGTCATTTCGGTCAGCTCTTGTCGCCCCACAGCGTCCGGTGCCTTAGATAGGGCCGATGCCGAAAGCGTGTTCAAGAGATCGATTTTCTCACTCAGTCGAACCGCGGTGCGTTGGACTTTGAGTACGTAGACCAAACCAAGAACGCCGAGCAAAAGAGCGAGCAAGACCCAAAACAGGTATTTGCTTTTCATTGCGCGCCCTCCACATTTTCGGAGAAATCAAACACAAGGTTGGCCTTAAACATGATGAAACGACGGCGAAGTGTTCGAGTTTCGATACCAGGTGTTGGCTTGGCTGAGGGGTGTTCGGACAAGAAACTCTCACCGATCTGAAAAGCGCTGAAACGAGCATCCTTGGCCAAAATACCGAAGAGCCCCTCCTCAATTTGCTTAGCGATGGCAGCACGATTCTCCAGGTCTTCGGAACCAAGGACCATCTCAATGAGACGTCGTGATTGAGAAGTTTCGCCGGACTCCGGGTCGACTGTCACTTTCGACTCCAAGCGCGCCATAACCAACTTCACTGCAGCTTTTTCGTTGCTGGCAGCAATAGCGCTCAAGACCGCGCTCAGTCCTTCCGCAACAGCAACACGATCCTGCCCAGCGTCGTAGAATGGCAGAATCTCGTCCTTGTAATGCCTTTCGTTCCTCTGCGAGTCGAAGTCTTTCTTGAAACCGTCCATCTCGGCGACGATTTCTGTCAAGTCGGACTCTTCGGTTGACACTTCGGACCATGCCGAATCCAACATCATCCACATAGCAGCCACGGTAATGAAACAAACCAAGACCGATAGAACGTAGAAAACACGCCGCCCAGCAATGATGCGCTCTAAATCTGGGGGATAGAGTTTGATGTCAATGTCACTGCGCCCCATGGCTTGCATGGCCAAACCTGCCGAGTGTGCCAACCCCGCCAGATTCGGGCTTATTTCTGGCATCGCCACAGGCAAGTGCCGGAATGACTTCATCACATTGACCTCAAGGCCTGTTTCTTGGGCCAAGAGTTTTTCCATGGGTGGGGTTAACTTGCTGCCCGGGACGAGCAGGATAGATTTGAGAGTCACCCCTTCAATGGCACCCCCAAAGTAAGACGCCATGCGACCAACTTCCTTGCTGAGACGTTGGGCCTCATCTCGGCGAGCGCGGCGCAGGGGTTTGTCGTCATCGACGCGCACTTCGCCGTTGGCAATCTTGACTGCCTGCCGGTGATGAACCCCGTAACTTTGGCAAATGGCGGCAAACATGGGATGAAATCCGGTCGGGAGCGTTCGAAACCACAATTTCTTGCCATGGCAAAGCAAAAGGTCAATACGGTCACAATCGACAGAGGCGACTAACTGGCCCTCGCCAATGAGGCGTTCTGCCACGACAAGGTTGTAGAGCGCTACCGGCGACAGTTGCGCCCCATCCACCGGAAAACGGACCTTTTCCAGGCGGCGCAAGCGCTCTTCGACAACTTCTTTCTTGATCGCGAACAAGAGAACGTCGACTTCGCCTTCTTCCTGGCGGACATCCAGAACCTTGTGGTCCCAGAATACGGTTTGGAGGTCAAACGGAATGTGCTGCTGGCCCTCATAGGCCAGGATTCGCATGAGTTCTTCGCCTTGAACGACGGGGGCTGTGACGAAGCGATTAAACGCGGTCGCAGAATCGATGGAAACGAATACACGACAACGAGTCAGATCATGGCGTTTGGCAAAAACTGCCAACGCATGAAGCATCGCTCCGGCATTCTCCAAACTCGTCAAATCCTCGATATCTTCGATGAATTCGATCTGGTCATGGGCGACGACTTGCAACTCGTCACCAATCTCTTCGATTTTCACCCCACGGATCGAAGCCGTCGAAACATGGATTCCCCAAGCGGGAAACTCGGCCATAATACTGCGCCATCCCTTCTCAAGGTCATTTTGGACACCATCGGCAACGAGGAGCCCCCAGACACATTTCTGTGCTCAGGGCCCGCCAATTCCAGGGCGAACAAAACCACCGCCTCACCATGCGCCCGGTCGACACATCGGTATGTGCTGGGAATATAGTCCCTGCAAGGACTTCCGGTCAAGGAGAGCCCTCTTCCTTGCCTCGGTAAATCTCCACTATTTCAAGCCCAAGAGCTCCATCACCAGCTTCAAGTCGTCCCAGGCCGCTCTTTTTGCGCTGGGGTCACGGAGAAGATAGGCCGGATGATAGGTAGGAATGAGTTGCGCCCCTTGAAAATCGAATTTTCGGCCTCGTAACCTGCCGATGGGTTCACTGCAGTCTATGAGCTTGTGAGTCGCCTGAGCCCCAAGAGTGCAAATGATTTCTGGCTGAACCAGCTTGATCTGGTCATGGAGAAAGTGAAAACAGGCCTGAGCTTCCTCCGGTCGCGGATTGCGATTGCCGGGAGGACGGCACTTGAGGATGTTGGCGATGAAGACATCGTCGCGAGTCAGCCCCATGGCTTCAATCATTTTGGTGAGGAGCTGCCCCGCTTTGCCGACAAATGCCAGGCCACTTTCATCTTCGTCAGCACCTGGGGCTTCACCGACAAACATCAACCGGGCCTGGGGGGGCCCTTGGCCGGGAACAACTTGGGTTCTGCTGTGGCACAAGTCGCATGATTCACAACCAGCGATCCGGCTGTTCACGGCTTCGTGACTCGAGGGACCCCGGTCCGGCGCTGCCGATTGCGGCGGCGAATCGGTGCCCTTGGGCATGGCTACACTCTCAGATGACTGCGTTGTGTGTCTCTCCTCACGAGATTCAGGAGAAGCCACCGAACCCGGAGGCAACCGTTGCCCTCGGGGCAAATGATCGATGCCAAAGGCTCGTTCAGCGTCCATGGCTAGCTGAATCGCGCGAGCCAGACCGTATTCCATTTCCAAATCTTCGCTCATGGGGCCTCAATACCTTGTTGCGTCAACCATGTGCCCGTCACGCGGTCGTTCTCGACATTGTCGAGGCGGACGGGGACGATTTGGTTCATGAGCACTGGTTCCCCGGCGAAATCCACCCGTAGAAATCGGTCGCTGAGCCCGGTAAGTGTGTTGCCAGCGACCCGCGCCCGTTCTTCCACAAGGACCGGAACCACCTGACCAAGAAAGCGCCCCCTAAAATCTGCGGCCATTTTGTCATCCAAGGTGGCGGCGATGGTCTTCCTCCGGCTGATTTCTGCGTCCTGCACAAGACCCGGCATCGAAGCGGCAACCGTTCCTTGCCTGGGGCTGTAGGGGAAAATGTGCATTTTGCAAAAGGCCATCTCCCGGCAAAAGTCCATTGACTCGTCAAAAGCCTGCTCAGTTTCTCCCGGATGCCCGACGATGAGATCGGTGGTAATAGCAGGCTCAATGAGTTTTTGCCTGAGCATCTGGACAGCGTCACGAAAACGCTGCGTTGTGTATTTTCGCCGCATCAAACGAAGAGTCTCATCGCTGCCAGCT
>JAJRYU010000674.1 GCA_024275615.1 Planctomycetota bacterium | reverse complement strand
TTCACTCTGGTTTTCCGCAAGTTCCTTGAGGGCTGGCGCATCATCACGGACCACACCACCTCCGACGGATGATTATTACCGGCAGCCCAATCTACAGCCACTTCAGCCACCCTTGCCTGTATCGAGTTCATTTGGATCTCTTTGGCGATAAGGAAGAGCGTACTCCGCCTAGTGCCGCTGGGCGCTATCTCATGGAACGCGGCAACCGTCATGAGGCCGAGGTCTTTGCCCACTTGAAGACCAGCCATCCCGACGACTGGGCGGAAATCGGTCGTGACCCAGCACTTGACCACGAAGATGACATTCAAAGACGCATCATCGCCACCAAGGCAGCTATGAAAGACGGTGTGCGCTTCATCATGCACGGCTTTTTGAGTTCCACGCCCGGGGATTTCTACACCATGACTCCAGGCGTGGGTGCCCAAGAATCAGAATTCTGCTTTCGAGGCGAAACCGATCTCCTGGAAAGACGGGACGATTTGAGCAGCGAACTGGGCGACTACGCCTATGTTGTGGGTGATGTCAAATCCAGCCGCAACGCCAAGTTCGGGCAGAAGATGCAGGTGGCTTTCTACTCGGCTCTATTGGCGAAACACCAAGGGCTCCTGCCACCTTATGGGTTCATTGTGACCGGCGATGCCCAAAGAGAAGAATTCTCGACAACCGATCTTCAGTGGATCCTCAGACTCTTCCTCGAAGAAGAAGTAGCCGAGTGTCTCGATCAAGAGCGGGTCTCCTTTCACTTCGGTCCTCGCTGTCGCTTTTGTCATTGGCGCGGACATTGTGAGAAAGTCGCCGAAACTGCCGATGACTTAAGCCTTGTGCCAGGATGCCGACCAGCAGAAAAACGAGCTTTGGTTGCCGCAGGTATTCCCAGCCGCAACGAACTCATGGCGCAAACGGAGTCGGATTTACGGGCCTTGGGCAGGAGATTCGGGAACAGACTCGATGGCTTCCGTGACCTCAAGCAAAAAGCCGGGGCCCAGCAGTTGGGCATGGCTGTCATGCGCCAGGATCCCCGAACTTGGGTTGTGCGGCAAGCGCCTGCCAGCGCAAGCGCTCCTTGTATGTTCCGGCATCGAGGCCCTATCCTCTTGGTCGACGCCATCCCCGACCGCTTCTTTGGTGATGAAGCCATGCTGGCATTCTCGTTGGTAAGACCAAGGGACATGGATCGCGACGAGGCATCATTGACCTTTGTTGCCGCTGACAAGCCGGGGAATTGTGTCGCCACCCTGCGTTCATTGTTCGTTGAACTCAACAACACCAACAAGTTGTTGCAGCCGACAAGAGAACGGGTGTTGATGGTCTTTGTTGATCCATCATTGCCCTATCGCCTGCGGCGCCAGGCTGCAGCTCTTTGGCACACACACATGAGCGCCCCCACCAGCGTCGAACGCCTGCTATCTGAGTCCCAAATCCTGACAGAGACAATCGACCGAACCTACCATTTGCCGATAGACACTTACGACTTGGACGGGCTTCTTCGTGTCTTGGCACGTGAAAAACAGCACGACTCAATTCGCTCTCCTCTTGAGGTCAATGCCCTCCAAAACTTCTGCGAACAACGTGGCAGCGGGGAACATGAGACTGCGGGAGAGACGATCAAGAAAGTCGAATCCATTTTTGAAGATTTCGGTATTGACGCCGACAAAGCCAGACAAGAATGTCCTTCTGACTTGGACGCCATCTATGTGCGTGAATGGCGCCTCAAGAAAGACAAGTCATTTGCCGCCCTCCTCCAATTCAATTTGGCGGAGAGACTCAGGATTGCTGGGTCTATCCTCCGCATCATGGCGAGACTGACGCGATGACTCGTCTTGACATCAAACCTCTCATTGAATTCGTCGACACTGAATTTCGCCGACGCTTCCGAAGTGTCATCGATCAGATCACCTTGCCGATCCCAAGACGTGTCGACCAATATACCTGCTGGCCTGGTTTGAAGGTCCTCCATTCAGCGGTGGACAGCGGCCGCCTTGAACTTTCTTTCAAGCGGAACCCATCCAAGATCAGAGTGGGCGAATACATCTACGTCAATCCCATGGGTGTTGCTCCCAAAGACGTGATTAGTGGCCCAGAAGGTGTGGTCGAGACCATTGATGACAAGGCTGGCACCCTCGTCATTCGCCCGGGTTATCAACAACGAAGCCGTTTTGGGCAGCGCTTTAGGTTGGGTGACATGGTGGTTTTGGATCAAACCTTGCCCGCGGCGCGTATGAGCCGTGAAATGCCAACGATGGCACTGAGGTTGGTTGCCGGCGATATGGGCAGCTCCCCGCGCTCAACGAGGATCCGGGAGCTCTTAGAAGGCAGCGCCAAAGCCGGAGAAACGGGCTTCTCAGCCCCCGACCTCAGCTCCGACCCCGCTCTTGCACGCCTGACAAAAACCCAAGGGATAGCCTTCTCTCAAGCGATCACTCAAGATTTGGCGCTTATTCAGGGGCCTCCGGGCACGGGTAAG
>JAJRYU010000673.1 GCA_024275615.1 Planctomycetota bacterium | reverse complement strand
AGGACTCGAACTTTCTAGTTTCTTGCGCAGCCGGATCTCGGCCTTGTCATCGCGACATTCATAGTCTGTCCGACTGACGATCCCTGCGAAGAGGAGCAAGACGAGACGATCTTGAGGGCGCAACTGTGCAAACGTCTCTTGAACAACAGTGGCAGCTCGAGAGAATCTCCGGTTGTGATCCATGCTGCCGGATTGGTCGAGAGCAACGATAAGGACTCGGTTCTTGTCACCAGGGCGGGCCTTGAGAGGCGACAGAGTATCCGGAATCTGACCGTCCCACTTACCCAGCCCAAAAGATTTTCTCGATCCGGTTAACAAGAGGCCGGTGCCTCGTTGCACACTTGTTTCGAGTGCCTGCCAAAAACCTGGAGGTACTGAACCTCCGCCGCAACGCATGTCGTTAATCAACACAAGATCTGCCAAAGCCAGTCTTTGCGGCTCTCGAATCACGACATAGGACTTGAGATCTGCCAACTGAATCGCTGTGGTCACACCACCATCAAGAAGCAGGAGTGTCTTAGTGGCTTGAGATACACGAACTGGAACTGTGTCGCTGTTGTCGGCCCCGCGCGCATCCGCCACGGGAAGATTACTGAGCGCAACCACAACCTCGGTCACTGACGCCCCAAGGGGTGGTGTCTCCAACAAGACTCGATGGTTCACCCAACCTGGTCCCGGCTCCAGATCGACAGTGATCGTTGGGCTCCCCTCCACCCGCAACCGCAATTCAACAGGCCTGAGTTTCTTGAGATAGCCTTGAACGACGACATCGAATCGTAAGGTCCCACCGGGGGAAAACCTTCGTGGCGGGCCAAGAATCCGGACACCGAGGTTCTCAGACTGAGAGGCCGGACGATAGGCAGCCTCCACGCTGTCGATTTTCTTGGTCCTTGGGGCTCGATGACGATCGCTGACAAAAAAGGGCGTGAATCCACCGTCGCTCACAATCTTGATTTGGGCCGCCTCATCAAGGTTGACGGCGGCCAATCCGACTTGAAACCCAGCCTCAAGATCACAATAAAGACGACTGAACGGTGATTCCTCTACTGCTTCCGGTCGCGGTTGATCAGGATATTCCTTGGCTCGACCACTAAAGACGATCTTCGGAGTCATGCCCGCGGCAACAACCACAAGTCGTCCTTCGTCGTCGATGGGCAGACGTTCCTTGGCAAGGAGGTCCATGGATCTTGGCCCCATGCTTTCGGAAATATCTACGACCACCACCTGAACTCGAGGGCTTGAAATTGCAAAAATCGAATCAGGACGCCAGGGTGACACAGCCCAAATCGTGAGCACAGCTGACAACAACAAAACCGGCGAACGCCTGGAATCCTTGGCCCCCATCACTCGCTTCAAGATGAAGAAGACTCCCAAGATAGATGCGGCGACAAAGGACACCAAACTCATAATATGGGCTCAGGGCACTTCAGAACGCGATCAATGAAGCCGCCGCAGATGACACGATCGTCACGGTAGAAGACAGCGCCTTGTCCCATGGTGACCGCCCGCAAAGGCTCACGAAATAAGATCCGAATGCCCTGCGCCAAGACCTCAAGAGTGGCCGATTGTGGTTGATGGGAATAGCGTACCTTGACTTCGCCATCGAGGGTGTCTCCGGGATTCATGGGCGCCAACTCTTGCCAAGTCGGCTGACTCACTTCCAGAGCAATCGCTTGAAGGTCATGGGCCGCGCCGACGATGACACTGTTTGTGTCGGGCTCAATGTCAACGACGTAACGAGGTTCGGTAAATCCGCCTCCCAGCCCTTTGCGCTGACCGATGGTATAGAGTTGATAGCCATCATGTCGTCCCACTTCTTTGCCCGACAAGTCTACAAGTGGCCCAGGATTGATGGATGCTGGATCTCGACGCTTCAAGAAACCGCCATAGTCGTTGTCGGGAACAAAGCAAATCTCTTGGCTATCCGGTTTGTCAAAAATGCCCATGCCTAGGGCTTCGGCACGACTACGGACTTGTGGTTTTGTCAACGCTCCCAGAGGAAGCAGAGTCCGGGAGAGCTGTTCCTGACTCAAGGGAAACAAGACGTATGACTGGTCTTTATCCCGATCAACACCCCGGGAAATCGTGTAGCGCCCGTCAACTTGATTCACACTGGCATAGTGCCCGGTGGCCACATGGGTCGCGCCGATCTCGTCGGCGTAGTCCAAGAGCTTGCCAAACTTGAGCCAGCGGTTGCATTGGATGCAAGGATTGGGGGTCCTTCCCGCGTTGTATTCAGCTGCGAAATAGTCGATGATGCGGCCAAAATCAGCACTGAAGTTGATGGCGTAAACAGGCACATCTAAGGCCGCGGCGACTTTTCGAGCGTCCATAGAGTCTTCAAGGGAACAACAACCTTGTTTGCCTCTGGCGGCGGCGTCACTCACTTCGACGCCATGGCGCATGAAGAGTCCGACGACGTCGTAACCTTGCTCGCAAAGCAGGGCTGCAGCGACGCTCGAGTCAACGCCGCCACTCATAGCCACGACTATTCTTCCGCGTTTCTGGGGCATGAGTTTGTCCATCTTGCCGGTTCAATCCATAACGCCCGTGGACGGGATACGTTCAGATTCGGTTGAGATAGTAGAAAAGGCGCAGATCCATGGCAATTCGCGGCAATCCTATCCTTGAGGGCACATAGGGGCAGACCTATAATCCCGCACGTCGAAATCAGCCGCTTGGCCAAACTCCGCAAACCCATTAGGGACGGCGAGATAGGTCAAACAGGCCGAGAAATGAGCGACATCGAAATAACCGTCCTTACTTACTCGTGCCAGCAAGAGCTGGCCCAGGAAACGCTATGAACATCTTCTTTTTCGCTGAGGGCGGTTTTGAACCGACAATGTGGGTCGCCCTTGCTGCTGTCTGGATCTTCATCTTGGTCATCCCTATGCGTCGGGAGAAAAAGAAAAAGGCAGAAATGATGGATTCCATTAAGAAGGGCGACCGCCTCCTCTTCACTTCGGGATTGGTGGGAAAACTCGTTGAGAACAAGGTCGAAACCCTCATTGTTGACAGCCACGGCTCAAGATTCGAGATTTTGACCAACACTTTGGTCAAAGTTCTCGACCAAAAGTAGGACGGCCACCCCCAGTCCTTGCCCGGTTACTCAAGACACGCGACAGAACGACCACAGCCCGGTCGCTCTTGTTAGCTTAAGAGGAACCGAAGCATGCCCAACCACGCCTGGCTTATTGGTAGACGAGCAGAGCGCCAAGCGGCGCGATTTCTGAAGAAACTGGGTTATCTCATCGTCGAGCGCAATGTCCTTGTGGGACGTGATGAACTCGACCTCATCACGGTTCACAACTCTATTGTGGTTTTCGTTGAGGTCCGATTTCGCAGCGCCGGAGTCGAAGCCGCTGAGTTTTCTGTGGAAGGAAGTAAGAGCCGGCGACTCAAACGTGCTGTCTACCGCTATCGCAGCCAAGAAAATCTGTGGAATGTGCCCTGCCGTATTGACGTCATTGCCGTGACCAAACGGGATTCCCGTTGGCAGTTGAGTCACATTATCGACGCCTATTGACAACAAGACTCCGAGACGAAAACAAAGATTGAGGTCGGGAGGGCTATGATTCTTCGAGGAGTCTCTTCCGTAATAGATTGACCTCATGATGGAGCGTATCCAGAAGCTCTAAATCCACGCGGTGAATGGTGCTGAGATCTCCAAGACCAGGAACATGATCCTCGATTGCTTCCAAGTCGCCAACACCATCCCGCTCAAAAGAGCTGTCCTCGACAAAAAGCGCCGTGATACCGCGGCGAAGTTCATCAATTAGACGGCCCAGGAGCTCAATCATCTGAGTTTGGCGTTCTGTGAGTGGTTTGAGTGTAGCGAGCAATTCACCAGTTGCCGCTCCTTTCGCTGCCAGCTCCCGATAACCTTGGTGGAGATTCTTAACGATCTCGTCGTTCACCACTTTGATTTCGGAGGGCGTCCCTAGGCCCGGGACAGCGACGTCGAGAGTCGGAGCTTCATGACATTCAGGAAGAGGTTCAAAGCCGGAGTTGGCAAGATGGGTCATCTCGTGGCGTAAACGCTGTATCTCGTCCCCCAAGAACTCCACCATCTTAGCTTGGGATCCAATCAAGACGCGGTGATTCTCAAGTTGCGCCAAGTGGGCAGCCATCAAGGCATCATCTTCCTTGATGATCGCTGAAACCGGCCCCAAACCCGGGATGTCCTCAGCCATGTCGTGCTCGAATTGCTGGCGCTGAGGAGGACGTTTCTTTTCATCTTCGAGCAACAAGGACGCACGCAAGATTTGGATCTCCCCTGCCAAGACAGAAATGGCTGCTGATTTTTCCCTGAGAGCATCCAGTAATTCCGCTGCATGGGTCTCATGCTCACAAACCAAGGCACGCAGATGTTCTTCGTGTTTTTGAGCATTCTCGGCAAGACGCCGACTGGCAATCACATGGTCTTTCATGACCCCAGAATCGGCGGTGACAAGATCGTCAACCGTGCCGATTCCCGGCAAGTCAATCTCGGTATCAGGAATGGCGGGAGCTTGACAGGTAAACTGAGCAGCATCTTCTGGCGACAGACTGAGAAGCTGCCGTAAAACAAGTACTTCATGGCTCAAAAGTTCAAGCACGGGTTCCAAAGCCGTCTTTTTGTTGGCGGCAATCTGCTGGTCCTTCTCAGACAGTTCCTGAGCCCAAGTTTCCTTTTCGGCCATCAGCTGGCGCATTTCTCCCTCGAAATGATCGCCCCTTCCGGTCTCTCTCTTAATGTGCCCCAAATAGCCAAACATCAATTCTTCTTGGCGACGATTCCAGGCGGTTTGGAACTCTAGGCGCCGCCAAGGTAAGCCAGGATGAGCGCGCAAGGACAAGGAGTCGGCGTTCTTCACGACCTGCTGGTAGATGTACTGCACTTCCTTGGCATGCCAAGCCATGGTCGTAAGAGGGCTGATGGCCGAACGCCAGCGATCGATAAGGGAAGGTCTCTTGAGTATGGTCTTGAAGACCCGGGCGAGGTCTGGGGCATTTTCTGCGACAAAGGTCGTGCCCGCTGCTTGAACGCGCTCGGCAAGAGCACCACGGTTCGGCACGATGGCAGGAAGATTGAGATCGAAGGCCTCATCAAGGACAAATGAGAACGACTCGCTGCAAAGAGAAGGGATAACTGCAAGGTCCAAGTCGACTTTCCTCAAGTCCTCCGGCACAAACGCGCCGTGCCACTGGACGTTCAAACCTGTAGCGGCATTCTCCAATCTTTCCTTGTATTGAGGTTCAGTGACACGGCCCCAAATGTGAACTTCGATGGCTTGGGGTTCTTTGAGGGTCTGGAGGGCGTCGAGGACGAGGTGGGCGCCTTTCATGTGAAAAAGATGCCCCCACATTCCCATGCGGATCGGTTGTTCATAGGAGGCCTCGCCAAATGTTCGGCGGCGGGGCAGACCACTTTGACGCTCTGCTTGGAGCCCAACAATGGTGCCATGGGGAACGACCTGCACCCTCTCGGCCGGGAGGTCAACAACATCGGCGATGACATCGCGATGAGCCTGTGAAGGCACGATGATTCTATGGGCAAGGGCCAGCTCGTTTGAAAAATCGGCTTTGAACAGTTCCACGGCGTCCGCGGCGTCCGTTTCTTCCATCCATGGAAATCTGGGCACACAAGAAGCACAACCCTCTCCACTAAGAGGTTGTTGGCAGTAGCTCTCTCCTCGAATTCGGAAAATGCGCGGACACGTTGTCCACAGATCATGAAGAGTGCAAATCGCCGGAATGCCCATACGATGGCAGGTTTCGATCAAGGAGCGGGTCAGCCGATACCAGTGTTGAACATGAACGATGTCCGGCTTGATTTCGGCCACAGCTTGCGCGAAAAGCCTGGATGCTTCGGGCGAAAATGATCGGGTCCAATGCTCCAGGTAGCTTCCGGAAAGAACGATTTTCTTGACAGGGAAAGAATCAAACACATAGTCCTCGACATGAGACTCAGTCCCAGAGTCGGTCGTGCCGGTCACGATGTGGACCTCATGCCCCAATTGTCGCAGTTGACGTGACAATCCAAGAAGATAAAGCTCGGTGCCGCCACGAAACTGAGGCAGAAACCCATGGATAACCTGAAGGATGCGCATCTTCGAGTTCTCAACAGACAAAACTATCAAACGGTGCAGATCGGCTTTCGGCAGGAAAAGACGCCAAATTCGAAGGGCGACCATACCCGATGTAACAGAATCACAACCTTATGTCATCGACGTAAGTCACCTTCGCATCTTGCCCACAAGTGATAATTTGTTCACGATCAAGGTGCACCCAGTCTCAGTGAGAGTGCTATGACCGGCAAAATGAAACTCTACGGCATGAATCAAGCTGTCGATCGCCTAACGCCAGCGACCGAGCCCAACGCTGTCCGTTGCCGTTTGGAGTGGATGCAGCCGGGAACGGCGGTGGCCATCATTGCCACTGCTGGTCTGTTTATGGGTCTGGTGGACTGGCTCCTGGCCAAACCTAGCCAAAATTCCGGCCTCCTCCTTGCCACCAGCATCTTGACAACCATGGGATCTGCGGCGGTTTTGGCTCTCGTCCTTATGCCGATGATTCACTGCGCACGCCTGATTCTCGGGGACAGGAAGAACCAAAGGGCTTGGCTTGGGGCAATTCTCTTCTTCGGCGGAGCTCTTATCTTCGGTGGCCTCATCCCCCCCCTTTTGGCCCTGCCCGGTATCGAAGAAGCGAAACGTCTCCCTCTTGCTTTGGCCTTGATCGGCGTTTCCTTGTTGCTCTTGAGTCTTGCCGTCCTCTTTGCCATACGCCACATCATCTGGCCAAAAACCAGCCCCTGCTCGCGAAGGACCTGGGTCGCCAGTTTGTTCTTCTTGGGGCTCGGCCTCGCTTGGCAATACGCTGATGCCCGTTTCCTCGTTGGCGGCTACCCAAACGCCCATTGGCTCGCTTTTCTTGCCGCCACAGCGAGCTACAGTCTTTTTGTCTTGGGAATCTTCACGAACTTAGAAGATCGGGTACCCCACCATGCTGGACGCCTCATCACCCTCGCTTTGGTCCTGGTCGCCACGGCGGTCGGATTGCACAGTTGGTTGCGGGGCCAACCCATCATCCATGTGCTTCGGGAGTCACTGCTGCGCCCGTCGTTCACCGTTTCCAGGAAAGTGCTCCCAGAGATGGAGACACTGTTTCTGAACGCACTCGTGCCGATTGCGCCCTTGGACTTGGTGAACGCCGATGACCTCGTTGTTGCAGCCATGCGACAAACGAACGAAACCGAGCGGATTTCGGCGCTATTGGCTGCCGATCGCAATCAATGGAATGTCGTCATCATTACGGCTGATACGCTTAGATTCGACGAGGTCGACTGGGCCAGAGAGTCTCAAGGCCGGGAATCTCTGACACCTGCCCTTGCTAAACTCGCATCTCAGTCAATCATTCTCAACAATGCCTATACGCCCTATCCGACGAGCGCCTATGCCTACTCATCGATGCTAACGGGCTACTATCCCCGCTTCACTCCGGCACGACGGCCATTTGATCCCAAAGGAAAGTACTTCAACGGCAAGCTACTGACTGAACTTCTCCGCGAAAGCGGGCGTGCGACTTGGGCCATCACCGCATTCAACGAATCCGGCATCCGCGATGACGCCGCCTTTGGTCACACGCGCCCTGGATTCGACATCGTGAATCCACTTCACAACAAGGAAGTCCTCGATGCTTCTGCCGTCACAAGATCCGCTCTTGAGCTGATCAACAAGGCCACCCGAGACAAGCCGTTTTTTTTGTGGGCTCACTACATGGATGCCCATGCCGTCTATCGCCAACATGAAAATCCGCGCTTTCAATTCGGCAACAGCCCGAGAGACCTTTATCGCGGCGAAATCGCCTATCTTGATTCACAACTGAAACCACTCATCAAACGCTTGGCGAGAGACGACCTTGCCGATCGTACACTCATCGTTTTTGTCTCTGACCACGGCGAGTCCTTTGGCGAGCATGAGACAAGCTTTCACAATAGCAATTTGCACCGAGAGCAAATTCGCGTCCCTGCGTTTTTTCACATTCCTCACGTGAGAGCTGGCACAAGGTCACCGGCCTTTAGTTTGGTCGACATGACGCCGACAATCCTCTCACTCCTCGGGATAGAAGACCCGGATGTTCGCCAAGGTCGCAACTGGGCCAACCTCCTTCTGGGCCTCGAAAAAGAGGAGCTATGGACCGATTTCAACTATAGCGAGCGTTTTCCCCGTGACCCGCTTCCTGGCCGCGAAGCCGAAAGGACATTGACCTACGCCGGGGGCAAGCTGATTAAATTCGCGGGTGAGAATTCAGCACGGCACTACGATTTGAGTTCTGACCCCCTTGAGTTACACAACGACTTTGATCTCGCGAATACCGCCCAAAAGCAGCAGCTCAGTTTCATGGTGGCATTAGACCGCTACTTGGACGCTTTCATGGGCCCCGTGGTCAACCGGGACACCAAATTCATAAAAGAGCTGCGCCATTCGCTGTCAGACTTGGAGAATACAACTCCCCAAGACGATCTGCATGCCGTCTTCTCTATGGCCAAGATCATGTTCGATCGCCAGCACAAGTACATCGACCACTGGGATGACGTCTTGGACGCTCAGACAAAAAAGAGACTGCACGATGATCTTGCAGCTCTTGCGGCCTCGGAATTCCAACCGCCAGCAGTGCGACTCGCAAGCATCGAGTTTCTGCTGTCCTTGCCTCACAAGGAATTGACTGTGTTCATGGAAGCTGGACTCAAGTCACCGAACAAAGTTGTACAACAAGAATCAGCTCTGTGGTTGGCCAAGAGAGGCAATCACAAAGGCATCACTATTCTGACAGATAGTTTGGGTGCTCCAGGGACGGAATGGAATCTACGCGTTGCCCCCCACCTCGTTGACGTGCAAAAAACTGGCTTGGCGCATTGGCTCATGCCCAGTCTTGCCAGTGACAGGAGCGACGCCGTCACGGATGCGCTCGGCGCTTTAAGTGCCTTGCACTATCACGATCTCGACCTTGTCCTGCGAGAACACCTGTCGGCCCCGGCCTTGGGTATGAAGCTACCGCGGAGCCAAATCGCCTTGGCCAAGGCCGCTGCCCAAATGACTGGAAGGCACTCCTTGGCGCTCTTGGCTCGAATCGCGCATTCTGTCGTCCCCGAAGCCCGTCGAACCTGCCGCCAAGCCTTGTCCCTAAGGCTCTCGAAGCAGGCGGTTCAGAAACGCCTACAGGCTGCCTCACAAGAAATCCTGGCCGATGAGAGCTTTCGCGAACGACGCTACCAGGAAGCCCATGCGCGTATCACTGAAGCCATCAAGATCACTAATAATTTGGGCGTTCGAGATTCCTTCTTGGCGATCAAAAGTGCGCGCTTAGAAATTCGGCTGGGTCAAGCCGAAAAGGCCCAAGCAACCCTCAGCAAGATTTTGGATTCGAAAAGAAATACCCGACCTTGGGTGCGGGCCTACGCCCGGAGTTTGGCCAAGGTCTCAGGACAGGACGTCAAGCGCCATATCCAATTGGACGCTTACAAGCTCACGGTCCAGATCAACCCAAGTGCCACGCACTTGCCAACACGGCAACTTGCCTTCTTTGCGCGCGAGGTTGAGATCACCAATGCCGGTGATCTTCACCTAGCTGGTGGCGTTTCGCCTTGGGGCAAGAGACTGACTTGGTTGTTTCGCAATGCAAAGACCGGTGCGTATCTGTCATCTGGGAACGACCGTCGACTGCTTTCGCGGTTCTTCCCTGCAAGTGGGCTCGGCGTGGGGGAAACCATCAAGATTGTCACTATTGGCAGAATGCCCAATCCACCGGGATTGTGGCTTCCTGTTCTCGTTTTGATGCGCGAACCATGGTTCTCAACCGACCATGAAGTCATACTCGAACTGCCGGGCGTCCAGATTTAGTTTAGGGATGAGCCCGGCAAGCCACATTCAGAGAATTCAAATGACCAAAGTCCTCTTCGTCTGCATGGGAAACATCTGTCGCTCGCCTTCCGCCGAGTACGTCTTCGCCAAGATCGTCGAAGACGCTGGTTTGGCCTCAGAGTTTGAAGTTGATTCGGCGGGCACTCACGCCTACCACTGCGGTGATGGCGCTGACCCTCGTTCTCGTCGGGCGGCCGGCCGTCGTGGGTACGACTTGAGCGGCCATCGCGCCCGACGTGTCGCTCTCGTCGACTACGAGCACTACGACTACATCTTGGCCATGGACAAAGCCAACCTCAAAATCCTCCAAAGTGAAGCGCCAAAGAGATGCCAAGAAAAATTATCGCTCTTCCTCAGTTTTGCCAGCGAGACTAAGGCGACTGAAGTTCCTGACCCCTACTACGGCGAAGGTGATTCAGGATTCGAGTTGGTCCTCGATCTGATCGAAGATGCATCTCAAGGGCTTCTTGCCGAAATCAACAATTCATGACTGAAAACGAACTCAAGCAGATCGTTGACGACTTGATTGGCAAGAAACCTGAAGTCATCTACGACTTGACTGGCGGCTGCGTCGGTGACGTCAAAAGACTCCGTTTTGCTGACGAAACAACGCTTGTGGCGAAAATCGATGACAGCAACACGGGCGGACTTGAAGTCGAAGGGCGCATGCTGAGGTACTTGGCAGCAAACAGCAGCCTCGTTGTGCCCCAGATTGTTGCTGTCCAGAAGAACATTCTGATCATGAGTGATTTGGGTGGCTCTACCGGCGCCCGTGGACGTGCTCAGATAGAAGCCGCAGAAGCACTGGCCGCCTTGCACAGTATCCGGAACGAATCCTATGGCCTCGACTTCGATACGCGCATCGGTGGTCTCGTTCAAAGCAACACACAGGCTCAGT
>JAJRYU010000672.1 GCA_024275615.1 Planctomycetota bacterium | reverse complement strand
GACTTTGATGTCAACTTCGCCCTCATCTCCATTGGTCTGCCGTCGACTGTCGAAGTCTGGGCCCTGAACACACCGGGGACCTATGTTGGCAATCAAACAAGCAACGCCAACTGGACCTTACTTGGAAGCGTGGTCAACATTTCAGGTTTTCCGAATCCTGTGCCCCTCAATTTGAATCTCAGCTTCCCAATCTTGGCAGGACAAACTCAGTCTTTTTACATTGCCATGACACCCAATTCCGGACTCAATTTTGAATACGCGACCGGAACGACACCGGGCACCTTGTATGTGGCTGATTCGAATATCGAAATCTACGAGGGTCATCAGGGAAGTAGCTATTTCAACGTAACACTCGGCGGATCGATTTGGACCGGCACAGTCCACTACACACCACAACCCACCGTTGCCGACGACATCGCCCTGGCATCCATTGTCTCGCCAACTAACGACAGTATCGACTGCAGCACTTTGTCGGCTACGGAATCCGTCAAGATCGAATTGCGGAATCAAGGATTCAACACGATCCCCACGGGCACCATCTTTGTCGCAAGTTACCAGATCGACACCAACACACCAGTGACTGAAATCGTGACGACAACAGCGCCAATGACACCTGGTGGCACACTGCAATACACGTTCGCAGCTACCGCAGACTTCTCGACCCCTGGCAACTACACATTGCAAGCCAGCGTCATTTATGGGGCTGATCTTAATTCGGCCAATGACCTGCTGACAACGCCGATCGGAAGCGGTGGACAGTTGCGCGTCACGACCTACCCCTATGTGGAAGATTTCGATCTCGCCGGTGGCACAGCGACCCTGACCCCTCCTCTTGGATTCGTCAACGAGACGGCAGATGCTGTGGGCGGTGATTCGGATTGGGTTTTCCGCAATGACGCAACGCCGACGACAAACGTAGGACCTTCAGCAGACCACACAACCGGCGTGTCAGGAATGGGCGGCTACGGCTATGTGGATGGCGACGGAGGTCATTCCACGGTCAACTTGCGCTCACCGTGCTTTGATCTGAATGGTCTCGTTAACCCCAGTCTACGCTTCTTCATGCATTCAAATAACACCTCTGGGGCAGCTGTGGCGAATACACTTTCAGTCGACATCATTAGCTACCCTTCTGGTACCGTGACTGCCAACGTCTTTCCGACAACCGGGCACACGGGACCCAGCTGGATCATGCAAGCAGTCGACCTAAGCGCCTACATCGGTCAAATCGTCCAAGCCGTTTTCCGGGTGGATTCAACGCCCGTGGGGTCGAATCAAGATATCGCGATCGACGACGTTTCCCTTACTGACCTCATGGCGACACCGGGACAGTCACCTCAACCGGGCCTTGCCGTCTTCCAAGTGAACGACGCCCGCAACGTCAACGGCGATCCGCTGCAATTCGGATTTGGCGGCCCCTACTTCACCAGCATTCCGGCAGGCAACATTCTGCTCTTTGAGTTTGAAGGTGAACCCCTGAGGACAATCACGTTCTTTGGTGGCCCCCTGAACCCGGGTGCAGCGACATTCGGTGCCATCGGTAGTATCGACGTCGGTTTGCCACCGATCAGCCCAACGACGGGGATACCCTCGAATATTCTGCTCTTTGCCGATGGCTCACTCCAAGGTGGCTTCAACCCCTTCTTTATTACTGGGGCTACAGGTCAATTCCAGATTGGCCTCACCATTCCCAGTGTTCCACCGGGAAATTTGGGCACATTCCAGTTCGCGATTTCAACATCGAGCACCCCGGGATTCGCCCTGTCGAACGCAATCAACATCGCCGTCCTCTGAGCTGAGATTCACTCCATTGAAGAAAGCCCGAACGACAAACTCGTTCGGGTTTTTTTCTTCGTCATCCCGCCTTGTTCACGACCTTGGGCCAACAAGGGCAGCGCAGCCGTGCATTCGCGACCGCAATCCTATGAGTGAGACGACAGGCAACACAACACCATCGTCACCAAGGAGAAACAAGATTGGAAAATGGGCCAACTCGTGACCTTGGCGTTTCGTGTATAATCCTCTGCATGCACGCTACTTGTGTCTCGCCGCGCGATCGGCATGGAGGTTGCATTAGTCTCGTCATGTGGATGATAAAGAGAATAAGTCTAATTTCAGTCCTAGCTGTCCTAGCTGCCTTCGTAACACGAGATCTCTGGAACGATTCCTCGGACTATTTTGGCGACGATCTTGCCGTCATCGCTGGCGAATCGCCCATCGATTCCACCTTCACCATTCACAGAAAGACAACGGTTCCAAACAAGCCGCCGAACTCTCCAGTCACATTGAGGCAAAGCGAAAACCAAGCAGCAACGTCCTTCAAATTCAGTGATCCCTTCGGCAAGTCCGTGACAATAAGAGGAATCGTTGTTGCTGATGAAGACGAAACCCCCATCGAAGGCGCAGCTGTTCGAATCTACTTTGAATTGGAACGAAGCGCTGGCCTTGCTCTGGGCTCCACGGTTACCGATTCAAAGGGCCGCTTTTCCATCCAAACGGAGAAGTTGGCCTCGTTTAGACCTATTGCCCTCCAGTCGGGTGACATAACTTGTCGCGTTGAGGCTCCGGGTTTTGCTCCTCTCGGAGCGGACTGGCAGAGTTTCGCTCCTGATGACGGCGATGTCGAATTCGAAGTGAACCTTGCGCGGGGCGCAGGACTCCGTGGCCGCTGCGTCGACGAATTTGGCCAACCGATCACCGAAGGAACTGTCTCAGCGACAGCTCTCGACGATGATGGCGACGAACGAGACACAGGTTGGCAACATCTCTTGCCCGACGGTACATTTAGCATGCCAGTCGACTACGCCGAAGAGTTGCGGGTCACCGTATCGGGGCCGTCAGGACACCGAGACCTGGGAATATTCCACTTGGCCAAAAACACGACTCACGAATTCGGCGACATCATTCTCTTCGAAGAAGGAGTCATCGAGGGTCAGCTCAAATTCAAATCGGGAGAGCCCGTGGTCGGGGCCTACCTTCGGGCCATGCTTGATGAGAATGACACGTGGGACACACCTTCAGAGTACCGGGATCGCACCGGGATCACTGACGAAAAAGGCAAATTTCGGATCTGCGGTCTACGCCAAGATGCAAGCTACTACATTTGGTATGCCGGGTTAAGCGACGACGCCCACGCCCCACGTCACAGAGTCCCCTTCCGCGGCGCCAATCTCATTTTTGAAGGTTCCTATCTCACGGTTCAGGTGGTTGACGAAGACGACGTCCCTATCGAAGGTGCACAGATTGAAGTCTATTCGCAATCTGTTGACCCAGGTAATCAACTCCAACTCAAGAGACTGGACTCCGCTGTGACAGTCGGCTCCAACGGCATCGCCGGAATCGGAATCTACGAGCAAAGCGCCGTCGTCGTCACGGCATCTGTGAGGTTTCGTGGCTTGGAACAACAAGTCGAAAAACAAGTCGTCATGAAAAAGACTGGTCTCACGCCGGTGAGATTGGTCATGGCGACACCACAAAAAGACCGGCTTTTCAGTTTGTCTGTCTTTCAGCCAGGCTTGAAAAAGACAAGAAAGTTCCAAGCCACCCTCAGATCCCTCAGTAGCGGCCAAGTGATGCAACAACTGGAGCCCGACGCAGAAGGATGTGCTCAACTCAGTGTCGCCCCCGGGACCTATCTCCTTTCCGTGGGGGCCCCGACGTTGGCTCGCTATTCAAGAACTCAACCTTCATTGATTCAACATGATGAGGTCATTCACATTCCAGCAGGTGGCCCCATCAGTCGCGAAATCCACCTGCGAGCAGGCGGGCGCATCAACATCGTGTTGCTCAAGAAACCAACTCAAAAACTCTATCCGCTTTTCATACGTGAAGCCGATGCCCAACCGGTATCAGTTCAATTCAAAAAATCCACGGGCTGCACGACCTACATCGACAACAGTATTGCTGGTCAAGTGAATAGAGGCATGTCAGCACTCCTTCCCGGGCGCTACACCATGACACTCAACGAGCGAGGCTTCGAAGTAATGAGACGCCATTTCCAGATCGTCAAGAACGAAGTGACAGAGATCCGATTGCCCCTTGCAACAATCTCCAAATAGGAGAATTTTCTGAAGCTGTCGACTGGTACGTCCGATTGAGCCGTAGCGAAAAACGGTCAACCGAAGCGGCGAAAGTCCATTACGCGACCGCAAGTGTCAATAGAAGCTGAGCAAGCTATCATTGGGTCTTGCTGTGCAAATAGGCGTCGGCAAGGACAAATGTCGCCATCGCTTCCAGGACAGGAATGACCCGGGGAACAATACAAGGATCGTGGCGCCCAGTCTTGGCAGTTTGTTCGATCGAGCTGGTCGGTTTAATGCTGGCTCGAAGAACGATATCTTCGCCGGTGGAGATGCCCCCTAAGATCCCGCCAAAGTTCTTTCGATCAGCGATGTATTCCTTGCCCGTTTGCGTGGCGGCGTCGAAGCCAATGCCATAAGAAAACCCAGTGACCGCACCGACACTTAGAACGGCGTCAGCCAGTCTCGCCTTGAGTTTGCCAAACACAGGATCACCCAGGCCTTGCGGCGCGTTCTTGATCAGGATTTCAATCAACCCGCCCGATGAATTGTGTCCATCTCGCAAATCTTCGATGTAGCTAATCATCCTCTTGGCAGCCACGGCATCAGCGCAACGAACGTCATTGTCTTCAATGACGGCGGGATCAAACGTCTGAGCGCGGTGTGGTCCAACTTGAAGGCAGTGGCCAACGACCAATAGTTCCTTTGGCAGAATCTTCTTGGCGACAACACCAGCGATGACCCGGGCAAGTGTCTCTCTACCAGATGATCGCCCCCCTCCTCGATGATCCCGGTGGCTGTATTTCTGGGAATAAACTTCGTCCGCATGGCCGGGACGGGGATGATCCCTGAGAATTTCGTAGTCCTGAGATCTTTGATTCACATTGCGCACTAAAACGGCGATGGGCATTCCTGTCGTCTTGCCTTCGAAGACACCGGAGAGAATCTCCGGTTCGTCAGTTTCCACACGCGACGTAGTAATTGAACTTTGCCCTGGACGCCGCCTCTTCAGCTGAACCAGCAGATCATCTTCCGACAGGGCAATACCTGAAGGGCAACCGTCAACGACAACACCCAGAGCTGCTCCATGGGACTCACCGAACGTTGTCATGGTCAATATTTGGCCGAAGCTATTGCTGGACATGTTGTTTCATGAGTTCAGAGAGAAAGTTTAGATCACCGTCATCAGATTTCTTGCCAACAAACACTTCGAACTGGGCAAGAGCCTGGTGCTGCAGCATGGATGAACCATCCAGTGCAGAATAGCCAAGTTTGGCCGCTCGGTAAAGGAAACCCGAAGAGTCGCCGTAGCGCAGGTCAATAGCAATGGCGCCTCTTGTGGGGCGCGGCAGTTGAATGGCCTCATCATCCACCGGCAGGGCCCAAAAGACAACGTCGCAATCCTCGTCGCAGGCACTCTCAAGCGATCCTTGAAGCGTGCCAAACTTAGTAGCAAGCGCGTGTCGAGCGTCGACATTGCGAGCACAGATCTTTAGGTTTGTAATTCCGAGTGTTTTGCAGGCTGCAATCACGCTTGACACCACACCACCGGACCCGAAAATGACCGCGGATTGGGCCTCCGCGAGTTGAGGGTAACCTCGAACGATGCCCTCCATGTCTTTCTGATACCCATGCCATGAGCCATCCCGTTTGCAGCAGGTATTGACAGCACCCATCGATTGAGAGACGGGATCGAGTTGATCCATGAGTTTGACGGCCTCAATTTTGTGCGGTGCTGTGACGGAAAAACCGTGAAGGCCCAAGGCATCCAAATCGGCGAAATCTTGGTCCAGTTGACTGGTAGGCCAAGCGCCATAGAAGGCTGAAACGTTATGACGCCGAAAGAGCCCATTGTGAATGGCCGGGCTCAGACTTTTTAGCTTGCTGCCCCCAAGGATGGCAAACAGACGAGGCTCGGGCCCTTCGACGAGGCGCAAGGACAGGGCGAGCGAAAGTTGACCTGGCGCAGAGACGTCTTGATGGTCCATGGCCACGTAGCTCATTGGATTGCACCAAGGCGAGAGGACTCGATTGGGCCACGCCTTGGGTCCCATTCCTATAATGCAAGTTCTAACCTTGTCAAACTTGAAACCCTGCAGTCTTTTCAATGTCATTAGGTCATTCGCGTTTCGCACAAAAGTTGCGATCTTGATGACG
>JAJRYU010000671.1 GCA_024275615.1 Planctomycetota bacterium | reverse complement strand
TGATAGATATACCCCAGCAGAGATGCTGCCGCTGAATATTGTGATCTGTCTTGCATGTCAGCCTCCATTTTCCTTACAGCTTGAAGCTCTTCGATAGCACCTTGCCCTCGATGGAGAATTTCAGTTCGCCGTTCTCCTCAATGAACGCTACCGATTTGCCAGCATATCTTCTATAAAGCTGAAACTTTCGGCCCTTGTAGGTCACGCTACCATCATCCTCCACAAGAACACTGTCGCCCAGCGGAGGCGAAGAGGGTGCACTCGACAGTGTTCGAGACTCATTGAACGAAGTGCCGTGACTCGAGTGTTTCTTTTCAGACAGCAACGATATCAACCCGCTGGGCTTTGGAGCCTTGTCGCGCCCCGTAGTCGATGCCGACTCGGCATGCTCTGCAAGCTGCCTTTGAGCTTCCTGTAAACGGCGATTCATCCCATCAGGATCTCGAAGTATGGAGATCCAGATTCTTGCTTTCTCAGCACTGCCATCATATTCAAGAATCTTCTCGAGCAGGTTACAGGCCTGACCGATGGCATCTTTGGCATCGTTCCACAGCGACTGGACTTCCTCTCGCTCGTCGGATTGCGTTGCGTCATCGAAATTAGGAACGGCAATGTCGGTGTTGAGCGATCCCTCATAGGGAGCAAGCCCCTTTGCCTTGTACCGACGGAGTTGTTCCGGGCTCAGAGTGCAGTGATAAGTCAGGAGCCAGCGTTCTTTGATGAAATGGACATCACCTTCCTTGTTCAGCAACATGAACTCGCCAGTCTTTGGCCGGGCTAGTTTCTTGGCCAAATCGGATGGTGAAAACTCGGCATCGGTCAGGCCCTCGCGGACCTTGTCCCGATCTCTTTTAGTCTGGAGTTTACCAACGATCCATGTGGCGCAGTTAGAGAGCCCCTTATAGTCAATGTCCCCTGGGTTTTGGGTCGCCAGGATGCAACCGACGCCAAAGGCGCGACCTTGTTTAACCAAAATATTCAAGGCGGGCTTGCAGGTTGAAGTATAAGGATATGTGGGATAGAAGGCGGTCTTGCCACCACCGCCACCGATCTCATCCAAAAAGAACAAGAGGCGAGGCCTATTCCCTCCGGGAGCGTTGCCTTGTTTTCTCATCCAGGCATTGATCGCAAAGGCTACCTGCGCGACGACGAAGCTTTGATCCTCAAAGTCTGTGATGTGAGAGAGGTTGATTACGCTTATCTGCGTTTTGCTATCGACACGGTTGGCTCCTACCAGCTTGTCGATGCTCATTTCTTCGCCCCGCACCCAATTGGCTGCTGCGCCCACCAATTGCCCATTTACAGCCTGCGCCAGCTTTTGGCGACGGCTTTCCGGGATGTGATCATCAATCCCCAGGACACCGATGGTGGCAAATGGCGGTTCAAGAATCATTGAGACTAACTGCCCCAGACCTGCCTCACCGGTCAGATCGACACCGGAGCGCCAGGCGTACTCAATCAGGGCGGTTACAAAATCCGTCTCCCGGTCGCGCTGACCTGTCGGTATAACCCGGCGTACCAGCGCCTCCGCCATGCTGGTCACCATAACGGAGGCGGTATCGGGATCTTCGTCAAACAACTTGTTGATGTCTGGCGGAGGCGAAGAGATGAGCGGGATGGATACACGCCGACCAAGCTCGCTGCGAGGTGTAAAGATTTCAACCGCCACGCGACTGGAAAACTCGCGAACATTGGCTTCGGAAAGCCCCCAATCCCATAACCGTTTGCGAAACGTATTTGCCTCCGCCAATGCGGCTCTGCCGAGCGTAGTTTTATCTTCAACTTCGATCCAAGGAGCAACGGCCTGTGCATCCAATTCACCAAAAGCGAGTGCCAAGGAAGACAAGTCACCCTTAAGGTCAACGATAATGGAGGGGACCCCTTTAAGGGCGGATTCCTCAACAATCGCCTTCCCCATTACAGTCTTGCCTGAGCCGGAGCCACCACAGATAAACGTATGAGTGATCAGATCACTCATTTTGTGGCGATATAATTCGCTCGGCATCCCATTGGGATCGAGACACTTTCCTAAATAAAGCTCACTCACTCGTTGTCCTCCTCGGGGAGTTCAAGCGTTCCCGCTTGCCATTCCCGGAATTTTTCAAGAATGAACGGGAGATCGTTTTCTTTGAGCGGGTCGCCGTTGGCCCGGCGGCCGACGTAGTCAGCCCGCGCCATGAAGATGGCGCCCTGAACATCCCCCGGGCGCTTCTTCTGCAGATACACCACATTGGTCGGAATAGAGGTACCGGTTGATGCGAAGGTTTCGCTTGGCAGAGAAATCACGGCCTTGATGATTGCGTGCTCGCGCATGTAGTCCCGAACTGGCTTTGCCGTCGCGTTTGATAGAACGCCGTCAGGCAAAACAATGAGCAATTTTCCTCCTGGTTTCAGCACCCGGAGATAATGTTCAATGAAAAGAACCTCACTATCCTGACTATTTTTCGGACGTTTTTCTGGTGGACGTCCTTTCCTCTTAAACACCTTCACTTCGTGGCCGAAATGATAGTCTAAGAGAATGCTCTTGGTTTTGACCGACTTGCCAAACGGGGGATTGGTAAGAATCAGGTCGATGCTATCTGGTCCAATGCGCTGCTTCTTTCTACCGTCCCCGAAATCGACTTCGTACTCAATTGATGGCTTCAATCCTCCGTGTTCTTCGTTATAGAGGTAGTTCTGGTGGAGCCACTGAGCGTTTTGCGCGTTGACCGCGTGAACGATCATGTTCAGCTTTCCAAGGCGAGCCGCCTTCTCTTCAATCTCGCAGGCGAAGAAGGTTTGCTGGCCGAGGCGCTTCAGAAGCTGTTCTTTCTTCTTTGGCTCCACTCCATTGGAGAGTGTGTGCTTGTACACGTCCTCATAGGTGGCGATCAGGAATCCGCCTGACCCCGCGCAGGCATCCAGAAAGCGTTCGCTTTTCTCGATGTCCAAGGCCGGGCCATCGGGATCGTCCCGGGCCAGATCCAGCATGAAGGCGACGATTTCTCGCGGCGTAAAGAACTGGCCGAGGTCTTTACCCTTGAAGGTATCGGACAGCATGATTTCGAAGGCCCGGCCTAGGACATCGCCTTGAGTATCCTTCAAATTGATGCTTTCCAAACGGCCAATCACTTTCTTTATTGTTGCCGACTTGCTTAAGACCTTCTCGTTCTCATCAGTGAAAACTTCAGGGTGATGGCCTTTCAGATCATCAAACAGATTGTTGATAAACACTTGAGCAGCTCTATCGCCCATTTGGCTGTTTTGTTCACAAAAAGATTCAAGTCTCGCGGTAGTAAAACTTCCGCTGGGCTTCGCATCTTCATTTAGCTTGATGAACAGGAAGCGCGTGAACTCGTCGAAGATCCAGTCGTTCCTCTTGTTCTCAATGTCCCAGATGTCCTGCCAGCAACCCTTCATGAGTTGCACGAAGCGGGAGAGGCTGTTTTCCGTATGGAGTGTTTTCTGCGCCCACTGCTGCAGGCTCTTAACCACATCAGGCCTGAGTTCGCGCACCATGTCTTCGGCGTCGCGAACGTTGTCCCAGTCTTTCATCTCGTCGTGGATCTCATTGCCTTTTTCAACGA
>JAJRYU010000670.1 GCA_024275615.1 Planctomycetota bacterium | reverse complement strand
TTCACCGAACCTCTGCTTCAAGTTGGCGTTGACATCAGCACAGAGCTCTACCAAAAGCGAACGCACGGCGGCTGGCATAGCCTTCTTCTTCGTCACCCCATGATCAGGTGTACTTTCCTCAACGGCAAACTTTCCCCCTTCCCGCGCCAATCGAATGGCCTCCTGCTCGACAATGGGCGCCACGACTTTACGCACCGGATATGGGCCCCAGTCGGTAATTTCGCTGACACCAAGGTGAGCGAAAATACGATTCAAGACCCGTTCAGGGTCGGATTTGATCTCATCGAAGAAACCCACCGTGATGGCTTCCGTGCCGAAGTGGCGCTCCCAAGTGTCTAACATAGTCGGATAATCCCCACGTCTCAGTGATTGCGGAGTGCGGAGAAATGACAAGAACTCTTCATCCGCCACTTCGTTGATGTCTCGCTTGGTCCGAGTCGCCACCTCCATGACAGCTTGAGACCATGCTCTTTCGATAGGATCTCGAATGAGAAGGATGATCTTTAAATGGGGCAAGATCTTCTTCACGAACGCCACGTCAACGTCTCTAAGGATGCTGTACGCCGGTGTCGTCTCACCAATGACACGCTTCCCCGCATCGGTAAAATAACGCGCATAGCCAAACATGGTCCGCGTCAAGTCGCTGTTGAAGTAATGCAGTTCTTTCCGGCCAGGGACAAAAATCTCCGGATGATGACTGAGGTTTTGATGCAACCAAGTTGTCCCGGCCTTTTGGGCCCCGATAACCATGAAATCGGGAAGCCGCCACCGCCCGAATCCGAGCCACAGGAGATTGCGCTCAAAACGGCGTAGAATTCTGCGGCGACGTCGTTTGGATTCGTAGTTGGCTGGACCCATACTTGGCTAGATTCTCGTTGCGGTGTTGCGGCTATGGATCAAGTATTAGTCTTGAAGCGGCGTTTTGCAAGATCACAAGTCATTTGGCAGCGGCGAAAAAACCGTGACAGCATGATGTTCTTAGCACTACGCCTCACCAATCGTGGATCAACGACCGCAGCCGCGGTGTGGATGGCCTCTTGCCTCTCTGAGTCGATGCGACATTCTGAATGAACCCAACTCGCCATCCACTTCACCATCAATCGGTCCAGGACCCGTTCAATCTGCGGCGGTGAGATCTTCATTTGGTCAAGGACAAAACTCAAGACACGATAGCCTTCCTCGGCCCAACGCCCGTCCAAAGCCGCCCCGGAAGTTACGGTCGCCTCATGCTTGCGATGGTAGTTCCACACTTTGTTCACATAACAGATCCTGTGATCAATCAGCATGCTTATCCATGTGACCCAGTCCCCCGCATAGCGAAAATGAAGAGGAGCGCCGCCCATGTCTTGGAATACAGATTTTCGAAAGACCACGGCACTGGCATTGGGTACGGTGCAACGAATCACCATGAAGCGTTCAATTTCATCTTGGCCAGCATTGCAATAATCTTGCTGCCAATGCTGCGCTTCTTCGGGATTCGGCCAAACGAGGTCGTCTTGCACTTTTTCGTCGGCGGCATTCACCGGTTGAGACTTGCAATAAGCGAAAGCC
>JAJRYU010000669.1 GCA_024275615.1 Planctomycetota bacterium | reverse complement strand
TCCACCGAAAGGACTCGCTTTATGACCCCTTTTGCTCCTTGGATGGAGGTTGCTTGATAGGAATTACCCATAAGGTGTGACCTGAACGATGGTGCCAGAGTCTCAACAACGAGGGAAGTTTTTCCAGCGCCGGAGATTCCAGTCACGACGTTGAGAGCAGCTAGTTGAAACCTGGCCACACCGCTCTTGAGATTATTGGTCTGAGCGTTGTGAAGCTCGAAGAAGGCCGCAGGTTGCGCTTCCTTGTCTCTTTCTTTCCAGGAGAGGGTAGGCCGAAGGAGATCTTGCTGGCGGGGAGGCCCAGCGTAGACAAGCCGCCCGCCTTCCCTGCCCGCGCCTGGCCCAACTTCGACAATGTAGTCGGCTCGCCTGCGAAAGGTAAGGGCGTGTTCGACGATGATAACAGTATTGCCCTTGTCGCGGAGTGTGCACAATAGGTCGATCAGTGACTCTTGTTCACTGGCATGGAGACCAGCACTCGGTTCGTCGAAGACGTAGCAGATGCCAACCAGATCTGACCCCAATTGAGTCGCCAATCGAAGGCGACGAGATTCGCCTATCGATAAGGTCGATGAAGGTCTGGACAGCAAAAGATGGCCGAGCCCCATATTGCTCAGTCGTCGTGCACGGAGTCGGATTCGGTTGATGATGATTTCTGCAGCCGCTCTATGCTCGACATTCTCGCTTAGCTCCAACGAATCACCAAACTCGACAAGTCCGCCTATCGAACCACTGTTGTATTCCGCGATATTTCGACCCATAAGACGTGGCGCGCGAGCGGCGGTGGAAAGCCTTGTGCCGGCACAGGCCGTACAGGCTGATGAAGAAACAAAACGTAGGATGTTGGCGTTGCGTTTCTTGGCGAGCGTTTCTGAAATGACTGGAATGATACCACGGTAGTGACCAAGTTCTCTAGGTTTTGCTTTGATACCCGACCACTTCATTCTTGATTCAAGGGAGTGTTTGCCGAAGGCGACTGTGATTTTGTCTGAGCCGTAGAAAATTACATCCTGCTGCTCCGTTGTGAGCTCATTCCAAGGTGTGTCGATGGAGAAGCCATGGGCTTGGCAAACAGCGTCCATGGACTCCGGTGTGACCTGAGAATAGACGATGTAACCACTCGGAGTCGTTGGTACCAAGGCGCCTTCACGCAGTGTCTTGTGGGGATCCGCAATGAGCAGATCTGGATTGACGTGTTCTTCTTCTCCAAGTCCCTTGCAGGTGGGACAGGCGCCCTCCACAGTGTTGAAACTAAAGAGACTTCGAGAAAGAGGCGGGCAGGGAGTACCGCAAGCACAGGTGTCGACGACACGGGCACGCGTTTGAGTGGTGATCGGTGCTTGGCAGATGGCACAATAGCGTGTGGCAAACCGGGCAAATAGTAATCTCAGCTCGTCACCAATCTCAGTGAGTGTGCCAACCGTCGAACGAGGCCCCTGGACATGAGCGTGTTGGTTGATAGCAATGGCCGGACGGACCCCGGAGATTTCCTTGACTATGGCCTGGCCCATGCGACCCATGAGGCGACTTGTTCTGTTGCCCAAGTTTGACAAGAGTCGGCGTTCACTTTCTCGGAATATCGTGTCGTAGGCCAACGACGACTTCCCAGAGCCGGAGACTCCGGTCAGAACGATGAGTTGATCATGAGGCAAATCCAAGTCAAAGCCGAGTAGGTTGTGCTCGGCCGCCCCTCGAATCTGCAAAGTTCTCGCTGCTCGGGTGTCATTCAACATGATGTCAAATTACCGTGAGAATGCGAAAAACCCTATGGGGTGACGTAGATTACCCTTACCTGTTCATGAAATAGTCACTCATGAGATCGGGAAAATTCCAAGTCTAACGGCGTATCAAGGCGCTGTGGCTGACGTACCCAGGATTGACTCCATCGGAGACGGAGATCTCGACGCCACCTTTTTTGCCTTTGGGAATCTTGACACAGATTGTGGCTGTATGTGCGACCGTGTCGTAGGTCACCTTATAACCTACGGAACTGCCACCAACAGAAGC
>JAJRYU010000668.1 GCA_024275615.1 Planctomycetota bacterium | reverse complement strand
CCTTTGCCATTTTCCACGCACGTAGATGTGGCCATCATCATCAGCGACTTGGCTCATTGGCCCGGTATAGAGCGCTGAGCGGTAGGTTTCAAAGCATGGTCCAGCTTTGCCCTTAAACGCTCTGATGGTCACCGAGTGAAAATTGATGTCTTCCACTCGTTGCCAAAAGTAACTGCTGGCCTCAACCATGCCATGAAAACCGACGTTGGCAAAAGCCTGGTGGAATTCATGCCATTGGAAGGCTCCAGAAAGACATCCTGTCCACAAATGGTCATCATTCTTGAGACGCTCAGGAATTGGACGGTCCGAGACGATATCTGAAATTGCAACCGAGCCCGTTTTCTTGGTGACGCGATAGATCTCGCGCATGAGCTGCGCCTTGCGAGTGTCGTCAACCAAGTTGAGAACGCAATTCGAAACGACAAGATCGACGCTTTCCGTGGGAATCATAATGCAGGCATCCAGGGCCCGCTCGACGGCTTCCAAATCGTCATAACTGGAGATTTCGCGGTCTTGAGTGATGCGCGAGAATACGTCGATATCGATCTTCAAGTTCTCGATGTGGCCACGGCGAAATTCAACCGTGGGCTCGGCGTAGCCCAGATTGGCCATCACCTGAGGAATGGCCGCCCGCGCCTTTTCCAGCATCGCTGGGGTCTTATCAACACCGATGACACGCCCTGAAGGCCCTACTTTTTTGGCGATCATGAAGGCATGCTTGCCGGAACCACTGCCGAGATCGAGGACTGTTTGCCCCTTCTCAGCGAAGACTGTGGGATCGCCACATCCGTAGTCGATGTCCAGAATATCTTGGGGGATATGGCTCAAGGAAGCCCCGTCGTAGTCAATGGGACAACAAAGCGCTGCTTCTGACTTGTCCGCGGCGGCGGCATAGCGCTCCTGAGTGGCATCCAAGTCAACCTGAAATGCAGCGATCTCGTCCTGAAACTCGTTGAGGCGCTCGATGCGACCTGGATCAAGCCGCTTGAAACCGTTGGTCATGGTATTCTCGACAGTCAAGTGCAAACTCCAATCGAAGGCAGGGCCTTATTTAACATTTTCGCACGATAACGCCCCTTCGGAGAAAAGGAAGTAGTGCCCCGGCGGGGGGTCGTCTTGCGCCGTCGCCTCGTTAGAATGGCACGACCGTTCTTAAACACACGATCTTAGAAAATCATTCCGGTGAAACGAACATGGCGAATCTCCACGACTCCATACTCCAGTGCATTGGCAATACCCCTCTCGTCCGCCTCAACCACGTGACGGAGGGCCTGCGCACACCGATTTACGGCAAATGCGAATTCATGAATCCTGGTGGCAGTGTCAAGGACCGCATCGGCTTGCCAATCATCGAGGATGCTGAGAAAAGAGGGGCCATTCGCCCTGGTGGAACAATCATCGAGGCCACGAGTGGCAATACCGGTGTTGGTTTGGCCATCGCCGCAGCAGTCAAGGGATACAAGTGTATCTTCACGCTACCAGACAAGATGAGTCTCGAGAAAATCAGGTTGCTCAAGGCTCTGGGGGCAGAAGTCGTGGTGACACCAACAGTTCCGCCGGAACACCCAGAGTACTACACCACAGTTGCCAAGCACATCGTCAAAGAAACCCCCAACTCCTATTTTGCCAACCAGTTCTATAATCAGGTCAATCCGGAAGCTCACTACGCTGGCACCGGCCCGGAACTTTGGGCCCAAACTGACGGTAAGATCGACGTCTTGGTCGGGGGATCCGGAACCGGCGGGACGATTAGTGGCTGCGCCAAATTCCTGAAGGAAAAAAATCCCAACCTGCGCGTCATCGGTGCCGATCCTTTGGGTTCCTTGCTGAGAGGATTCAAAGAAACAGGGGAATTGGGAAGCGGAGAGGTCTACAAAGTTGAGGGCATCGGCAACGACAAGATCCCTGAAACGACGTGGATGGACTTTATCGACGAGTTTCGCACCGTTGATGACAAGCATTCCTTCAACATGGCCAGGCGAGTGTCCCGGGAAGAGGGCTTGTTCGTCGGTGGCAGTTCCGGAACTGCTGTGACTGTGGCCCTGCAAATCGCCGAAGAGTTGGACGATCCAGACCAACGAATCGTCGTCATTCTGCCGTCAACAGGGGAACGCTACCTTTCCAAGTTCCACAACGACGAGTGGATGCGCGAGAATCGCTTTTTGGACGAAGTTGCCACCGATGTCCGCAAGCTGCTGCAGCAAAAACCAGCATCGAACAGGGATTTGGTCAGCGTCGAGAGCAGTGCAACAATCAAAGCTGTGTTGGATCTCATGAGCGACAAGCACATCTCCCAGGTTCCTGTGATTGAGCACGGTGAGAGCGTCGGCTCTGTTCGAGAATCCCGCTTGATGGCACTTATCATCGAAAAATCTGCGAATCTGGACGACAGCATTAACCAATATCTGGAATCGCCTTTCCCTGTGATCGGCGCCAATGAGAATCTTGAGTTCGTCAGTCGTCTCTTGGGACGAGACAATCATGCCCTTTTGGTTCGCAACGGACCGGAAATAACTGGCATCTTGACGCGGCATGACGTGATTCACGCCATGAATAGCTAATCAAAAAGCGCAACCACCGATGAGGTCGGTGGTTGCGCTCGTGAACTCAATCTCGATCGTTCAGATCGGGTTGTTCTCATTCGTCGTCGGCGCGCTCGG
>JAJRYU010000667.1 GCA_024275615.1 Planctomycetota bacterium | reverse complement strand
GATTGCAAGCGTGGTTTTTTTGTGACCATTGCCCGAGTAAAGATTTGAAGTCCTTTTGCCCCGGTGATTGCATGGCATCAACGATGGCGGGTTTGAAATGAAAGACAACAAAATCGTTGGCGGCGTCGAATCCGGCATCGAGGTAGACCGCCGCAATCAAAGCTTCGACGGCATCAGCGATGATGGAAGTACTAATGCTCGATCGATCTTCAAACATCTTGCCGACAATCATGAAATCTCGAAGGCCGATGCGCTCGGCAACGACCAAAAGGCTGCTTTTGGCGACAACTTGAGCTTTGATCTTAGTCATTCGCCCTTCATCAAGTTCTTGGGCTTCGGCGAATAAGAGAGCGCTCACCACCATGCCAAGAATGGAATCGCCAAGAAATTCATAGCGCTCATTGGATGGGCAATCCTCTGTTTTTGCCGATCCATGGGCCAGCGCTCGGACCAAGAGGCGGGTGTCTTTGAAGTGAAACCCGATTCGCTCCTGGCAACGCCCAAGGCTCTCGTTGTCAATCAATGGGAATGCCCCACCTTTCTCTTCCAGACTCGACACATCGCCCCTAGTTTCACCTATCCACGACAAGATCGCCACATTTTCATTTAAGGTACTCCAACCTGCGCTCTTGAAGAAGGCAGGCCTTGAAGATTGCCCAAACTTCCACCACCGCGTTCAACCCACGTTCGAAATCCTCTCCCATCAACGATCAAAGGGGTTAAAGAGTCTCTGATATTCGTTCTGTGCGTAACCATCAGTCATACCAGCAATGTAATCCGCTACGGTTCGCTCCAGACCATCGTCTGCGGCCCATTCTTGGTATCGGGGTGGCATGAGCATGGGATTGGCGATGTACTCGTGAAATAAGCCTTCAATGAAAACCCGAGCGCGATTGCGCATTTGGTGAACACGGTAGTGAGTATAGAGCTTCTCATAGAGAAAAGTACGCAACTCCTCATCCTCGCGACACACTTGGGCGGAAAACCCCAAGATCGCTTCCTGCTGCTCGCGCACACCTTCCAAGCTCTTCAACCCGAGCTGGCGAATTCTCTCGATACTAAAAGTGACCAAGTCGGCAGAAAGATAGTCGATAAGTTCGCCAATGCACTTCTTCTGTTCCATACGCCCAGTGATACCAGGCCATTTCCCTCTGACACGTTCCCGGACGACCCTCATGATGGCCAATTCATTGAGTTCATCTGCAATAAGCAGCCCAGATTGAAGTCCGTCGTCAATGTCATGGCTGTTGTAGGCAATGCCGTCACTGAGGTCGACCAATTGGGCTTCAAGCAGAGGGCCTTCCTCCGGATGATAGGCGGCGAATACATCACCTCTGAACGGTCGGTTGTGCTTGAGAATCGACTCCCTGACTTCGTAGGTCAAATTGAGGCCGCGGCACCCTGGATAGTGAATCTCCAAGTGATCGACTATGCGAAGGGACTGCAAGTTGTGTTCGAATCCGCCGTGGTCCAGCATGAGACGACCCAGCACATCCCCGCCACTATGGCCGAAAGGCGTATGACCAAGATCGTGAGCCAAGGCGACGGCCCCACAAAGATCTTCATTGAGACCCAGTCTTCGGGCAACGGAACAGGAGATTTGGGCCACTTCCAAAGAATGAGTCAAACGTGTGCGAAAATGGCCGCCCTTGGGGGACACAAAAACTTGGGTCTTGTTGTCCAAACGCCGAAAGGCGCTGCAGTGGATGATCCGGTCTCTGTCTCGCTGGAATTCTGTACGCCAGGGATCTTTGGCATGAGAAACTTGGCGGCCCCGGCTGTCGCCACTTTTCATGCCGTATGACGCCAAGTTCTGCTGTTCTCGTTCCTCGACCTGCTCTCTTGTGACCAACCCGTCCATCATCGCTGCTCCCATACCCGGTCTGACTGACTTCGAAATAACAGACGCCGATCTTGTTAACCCGAATTTATCAATTATCAATGTTATGGCAGTCGTCCCCCAACAGGAAGCCATGATGTCTCAAAGACTAGCTGTCATCGACATTGGTAGCTCAGCGATCAAGTACGGGATCTACGATTTTTCATCGATTCCACCCTCTCTTGTCGCCGAAGGTGATCCCATCTCCACATCCTTGGGGCGGGGAATGAAAGCCGGTGATCCTCTTCCCTCTTCAGCCCGCGCCGCAACTCTCAACTGTGCCCGCAGGTTCGTATCGGAAATCCAGGAATGGGACGCAACTCTCACCTTGGTTTGTGCCACGGAAGCCGTACGCCGGGCATCCGACAAGGACGATTTCATGGCCGAGTTACGGCAGATCTTCGGCCCCGTTCCGAAAATATGCTGCATCACCGGTGAGCAAGAAGTGGCTTGGGGTCTTTTGTCCGCCAAAGCGACGTTGGACCTGGATTTGCATCTGAAACGCCTGTTCATTGATCCTGGAGGATCGAGCAATGACATCGCCTATGGCCCAGAAGGCCATGAAAAGTGGATCAGTCTGCCATTTGGCATGAACGATCTTCTGGCCGCCGTCGGGATCGAAAACAACGATGCCCGACTTTCTACTACAGAAATCGGCACCTTGCGCCATTTCTTGTGCCGGCGCTACGACGACATTTTGGGTCTCATAGATGGCGACGTAGTCGGCGAAATCATTGGCACAAGTGGCGCGGCATTGGCGATCGGTGCAGTCAAATCCAAAGTAGCAATCAACTCCCGCACTGCCCGGGTAAGAGGTGCCCACGGGATCATGGTCAGCCAAGACGATTTGGAGAAAATGGTGGCGGAAATGGCCCCTCTTTCTGCCCAGGAACGTCGCCGCCTCCACCCTTCCTTGTCACCCACCCGCGCCCTGATCTTCATCCACGGAGCCCTCATTTACCAAGTCCTCTTGGAGGTGTTGGAGAAAGAGTCGTTCCGGGTGAACGGTTTTGGCATGAAACTAGGTGGATTGATCGAAAGTCGTAGATAAACAGGGAAGCGACAAAGACTTACGTCTTCGTCGCTTCTCTTGAGTGCCGCAGAGAGGATTCGAACCTCCACTCAATGTTACTTGAACTAGGACCTGAACCTAGCGCGTCTGCCAATTCCGCCACTGCGGCAGGAATACTTGAGTCGCGAATATTACGCCCTTTTGCCCAAATCTCAACGGTTGGCCGCGGATCTCCTACGATTACCAGCAAACTGAGATGACCGGGGCAGACCCCGTGTTGTCGCCAACGCCGTGCGTGCTATGGTCTCGCCCATGGCTGGCAAGAAGAAGAAAAAAGAGCCCCAGGACGTCCTAGCCAAGAACCGGCGCGCCCGGCACGAGTACCACATTCATGAGGTCATCGAAGCCGGTATCGTCTTGGGGGGCAGCGAAATCAAATCAATCCGAGCTGGCAAATGTTCGATTGCGGAGGCCTACGCACGGGTCCGTGACAATGAGATTTGGTTGATAGGTATGCACGTCGCCGAATATTTTGACGCCACCTACAACAACCATATCACCCGAAGGAACCGCAAACTCCTCCTGAGAAGGTCTGAGATTCGCAAGCTGCTCCGCAAACTGAGAAACTCAGGCTTTACCCTCATTCCCCTGGACATCCATCTAAGTGAACGGGGATTCGCCAAAGTCAATTTGGCTTTGTGCAGCGGCAAGAAAGAACATGACAAGCGGCAAGACCTGAAGAAAAGGGACTCCGAAAGAGAAATGCGATCGTATAAGCGTTGATGCTTGCTAAGCTTGTCTTCCCCGTCAGAGGCTTATTGGGCCTTGGGGAAGATAGACAACGTGACACGTTGGGGGGCGACTTGGTTTCGACCGGGCTTCAAGACGTGGTCGTGGCGTGCAGAGGTCTCAGATCCTCTCAAAACCCTGAAACAACTTTTAGTTGCCAATAACAACTACGCTTTGGCCGCTTAATTAGCGACCCGCTACTGGTGAAGATGTTCGCGCTGATCCGGTGGCGTATAATCAGCGAACTGGTCCCAACAAGTCCGCCTTTACGCGCTGGGACGAGATCAATAAGGCTGGCCCTGCACTCATCCTGTCGATCGGAGGTGAGCGGAGCGAGAAACAAATGACCGACTACGCACGTAGAAGCGGCTGCCGAAGGGCAGCGGGACGCGGGTTCAATTCCCGCCGCCTCCATCCACCAGGACCTCATTCGCAAGAGTGAGGTCCTTTTTCATGCCAAAACGCGGGAATTGGACTTGCACCAGAAGGCGCAAGCGCATTCTTTGCCCGCCGCCTCCATCCACACGAGGGCCTCATTCGCAAGAGTGAGGCCCTTTTTCATGCCAAAACGCGGGAAATGGATTTTCACCAGAACGCGCAAGCGCATTCTTTGCCCGCCGCCTCCATCCACACGAGGACCTCATTCGCAAGGATGAGGTCCTTTTTCATGCCAAGACGCGGGAGTTGGATTGAAACCGAACTGCGCAAGCGCCGTTCTTGCCCGCCGCTGTTAATCAAGATCGATAGAATGAGAACGGACCCAGTCAGCAAGCTCATTTTCACCGAGGGTGCCTCCAGCTAGTTCCATGATGGTGAGGCATGCATCTTCCTCAGCGACATCGAGCTGCATCCCGTTCAAACGGAGAAAGACATCAATCGCCGCGAGTGCAATTCGCTTGCTGCCGTCAAGGAAGGAATGGTTCGAACTCAGGCCATGACCGTAGCGCGCAGCGAGCACACATAGGTCATGCTCGCCGTAGGACCAGGCCATGCGTGCGCGCTCAAGAGCAGATTCAAGTAATCCCTCATCGCGCAGGCCATATTCTCCCCCATGCTCGGCGATCAACTCCGCCTGCATGACACGGACGAGCGGAGCAGAAAGCCATTGTGGCTCATTCATTCGCCGAGTTTCTTCAGAGCATTGCGGTACTTGCGGCGCGTCTTCTCGAAGGCAGCGAGCCCCTGATCGAAGAGTAGGTCATTAGGGGTAATGAGGAAACCGTCCTTCGTCTCGACCAGATAGACATGGTCGTCGATTGAAAGATGGAGCTGAGCAAGGGCTTCCTTCGGAAGGGTCATGCCCGCCGAATTCCCGACTTTCCGAATTTTGAGCTTGTAGGCCATGACGCGCTCCAAGAGACTACAGTGTTGATACGCAAGTTATAACACAAGGATAGCCTAAGTCGACGAAATTCCTGAAGAGGGTTTCGATCAATGCAACGCCGCCTCCATCATTGATACCGCCCCCCAAGTGTTCGCTTGAGAGGCGGTTTTTTTTGGGGTGCCAAGTTAATGGCACCTAGTCTTGTTCATGTCGCTCTTCAGCTACCGTCGGCTCAACCTGGGAGTTAGCATCCTGGAAGTGCCATGATGAGCAAATGGGCCCCGGGGCACAGCTATTGAGACAAGTAATGAAGTACGAAAACGTCGAACTCCTGGCCCCCGCCGGCTGCTTTGCTTCCTTGCAAGCGGCGATCGCGAATGGGGCCGATGCTGTCTACTTCGGACTGGCGCAGCTCAACATGCGGGCCAGGGCCAGGCGTAGTTTTGATGACAGTGATTTGGCTGAGATCTGCCAAACCTGCCGCACTGCTGGTGTTAAGACGAATCTCGCCATCAACACACTGATGTATGAACACGACTTGGGTTTGGTACGAAAACTCTTGCAAGAAGCAGCGGCGCAAAAAGTTGACGCCGTCATCGTTGCCGACATGGCGACTATGACCATGGCTCAGGAGCTGGG
>JAJRYU010000666.1 GCA_024275615.1 Planctomycetota bacterium | reverse complement strand
AGGAGCCACGCGCCGAGCAAGGTTGACTTCAAGTACGATTATTCATTCATCATCGGTGACAGCCCTCGGATGATGGAAGTATTCCAGCTTTTGGAGCGTGTCATCCCTTCTGATGTCCCAGTTCTCATCAGCGGCGAGACGGGTACAGGAAAGGAATTGATCGCCCTTGCTATCCATAAAAATAGCAGCCGTTCCAACGCGACCTTCGTAAAAGAGAACTGTGCCGCTATCCCCGAGACACTCTTAGAAAGCGAGCTGTTTGGGTACAAAAAAGGGGCATTTACTGGAGCGGACAAGGACAAAATTGGGCTCTTCAAACAGGCTGATGGTGGTACTCTTTTTCTCGACGAAATTGGTGAAACCAGTCCAGACATGCAGAAGAAGTTGCTCCGAGTCCTGCAAGAAAACGAGGTGCGCCCGGTGGGCGCGCAAAAAACGACCTCTATTGATGTCCGCTTCCTCTCGGCGAGCAATCGAAATCTAAGAGAAGAGATTGCGTCCGGGGAGTTTCGAGAGGATCTGTTCTACCGCCTCAATGTTATATCCATCGTGATGCCGCCGCTCCGCGAACGACTAGAAGATGTGCCTCTACTTGTTGATTTCTTTCTCAGCAAGAGTGCGGAGCAAACCGGTCAACCTAAGAAAAGCATCGACTCAAGAGCCCTCAGGCATCTCATTTCCTACCATTGGCCTGGAAATGTTCGTGAATTGGAGAATGAAGTCCGCCGAGCCTGTGCCTTGGGTGGCGACGTCATTGGCGTTGATGATTTTTCCGATGACATCAAGACCGTCAAGCCCGCGGCCACGAATAAGAGTGGCACTGAGAGCCATTGGAAAGACATCGTCAAGATGACCGCTCATCAAAAGGAAAGAGAGATGATCCTGAAAGCTCTTGAAGAAAACGACTGGAAGAAATCAGCAGCAGCACGCGCGTTGGAGATCTCACGCCCCACCTTGGACAACAAAATCAAGAACTACGGTTTGGCCGCCTATATTCGACGCGGCAAATCAAATCGATAGAAACAGTCCGGGATCGTCAAACGAACTTTACAAATACCGAGAATTCTCCATGTCACACGTTTTGACAAGAGTCGTAAACCCTTGAAAAATCGTGAGTAAGGCAATTAAATAGGAAAGCCCGATTCGCCGCAATTGGTGGCATGGTCTTTGCTCTTATGAACAACAACCTCCTCGCATGAAATCTGCAGCACATACACGAGTACTATTGGGGAAACAGTTTTGACGACCAGAAGACTCATTATCCAGGAAGAATCAGGGCAGAGCGTCTACGATCTTATTGACCCTGAGACCGTCATCGGGCGGGATGAGAACTGTGAATTGCCGATCAAAAGCGATCGACTGTCAAGACGGCATCTGAAGATCTCCTGTCATGGCGATGACCTTTTGGCTGAGGACTTGGGATCAAGCAATGGCACAACGGTCAATGGATCGCCACTGACGACCAAGGTTCTCTTGGCAGCTGGAGCTCTTATTGAATTGGGCGGTATTTCCATCTGGGTTGACCATGCGCCGGCAAAATTCGTGGGAGATTCACCTCCAGCGACTCGACGACAGGCGGCAGATCGAAAACCAAAGAACAACAGTATCCCCTTGGTTGTTGCTGTGGTCGCTATTCTCATCGCCGGACTCTGGCTGATTCAGCCAGACGAACCGGTGACGCCACCAGTTGCCCATCAAGAAACCGCTCAGGCCGAAAACGACGTTCATATTGCCAAGAGTGTGAAACTGCCCAAGGGCCATCAATCCGCCCTGACCGCCGAAGAAAAACAACAACTCACGGTACGAAGCCGGGCCTT
>JAJRYU010000665.1 GCA_024275615.1 Planctomycetota bacterium | reverse complement strand
TTCAATCTGTCCAGGTAGGTTGGGCGGAAAGGAATAGAGAACAGGCCAAATACTGGATCCGGTGAACCCATTCACGACGCGGCGCCCTAGGTGGTCATGAGGAGCAGCATCAAAGAAAAGTCGTGCCGCCCTGGCTGCATTGGCCATGTCGAGGGCGGCCCTCTTGTTGATCTCGATGGGATTCCCGTCACCCCAGATTCTCTGCGGGAGGATTTCTTTGTGCCTAGCATCAATACGGTCGCAAACCGCCTGACCGACAAGATGATTGCTAATCGCGTAGCAACGAAGGCCGTGACGTTCGAGAATGTCCCACTGGGACTCAACATAGCTGGATTCACTCAACGCCCGCTCAATGTCGAAGTGGTCGCCCCAGCAGGCCAACTCCAAGCCATCGTAGCCAAATTCTTTGGCCTTTGCGGCGAGAGTTTCTAACGGTAAGTCAGCCCATTGGCCGGTAAACAAAGTGCAAGGTCTGATGGCTGTCACTCGAATCCTCCCAAGGATGTTGGGCGCTCCTCTTGGCCTATTTGACTGTGGTCATTTTCACGCGGCAACCGTCACGCGCCGAGATCAACGCTGCTTCAAGAACTCTTTGAGTTTGATAGGCGTCGTGAAAGTCTGCCAGCGGAATTACTGGTTTTTTTGACGCGAGGACGCGCATCATGTCAGACACTTGGTTGGTAAACGCGTGTTCATATCCGACAACATGACCTTCTGGCCACCATGCACCGACATAGGGATGCTCCGCTTGATCGGTCACCATGATCCTCCGCCAACCCGCTTCCTTCTTCTTGTCTTTGGCATCGAAGAACTCGAGGACATTCATGTCCTCGAAAGAGAATCGAATTGACCCATGTTCTCCGTTGATTTCCATTCGATTGCCGTTCAAATGGCCCGGCGCCAAGCGGCTGGATTCAAAGCTCGCCGTCGCCCCTTGAGCCATCGTTGCCAGAAATGAGAACGAATCGTCTACTTCGGATCTAGCCGACTTTTGCCCGCCCGGGACAGAGCGTTTCTTGACAAATGTCCGACCAACAGCGCCGTGGATTTCCTTGATTTCATCGCCGCTCAGAAACCGCGCCATGTCAATCATGTGAGCGTTGAGATCACCATGTGCCCCTGAACCAGCCAACCGTTTCTTGAAACGCCAAGTGAGGGGAATCTTGGGGCCGCCCCAACTTTGCAAATACTGAGCGCGAATATGCCTAATCTCACCAAGCCGGTGGTTCCGCAGGAGTTGATGAGCGAGGGCAACCGCAGGACAACGACGATAGTTAAACCATACGAAGGTCTTTGCCTTACTCTTCTTGGCGGCATCGCGCATCGAACGAGCCGTTTCAAGGTCGACTGCCAGTGGTTTTTCGCAGGCAACGTGCTTCCCTGCTTTGAGGGCGGCCAATGCCAATGGGGCGTGGAGAAAATTGGGAGTGGCGATGTCAACAAGATCAATGTCTGGATCGACGACCAAGTCTTCCCACCTTGCCATCGGTCGGTCAATACTCCAACGCTTGGCAAATTCACGAGTTTTGGTTTCATCGCGGGCCGCGACCGCCGTGATCCGGACTGGGCGGGCTAGATTGAAGAATCTTCCCGCTTGCCCAAATGCATTGGCGTGAGCTTTGCCCATGAATTCTGTGCCAACAAGGCCAACACGACAAATTGTCTTACTCATGTATTCTCAGCTAAACGGACCATTGTTCCATGTTGATCATAACCCTGCACCGTCTTAGCGTATAGCCTTCACATCTCTCCGAGAAGGACCATCCTTGGTTGGCCGTCTCGTCATTCCGTGATCTTGATGACCATATGGACCTCGGCACCCGTCTTCTTGGGGCGAGTGCCCCGAACCCACACAAAGTAGGTCCCCATTTGATCAAATGTATGCGTGGCTTCGGGCGATTCCGTATGGAGCTCAGGCATTCTTGAGCCGCCAAAATCCCAATCGAAAACCACGTTCTTCTTCGCCGGGCTCACTTGGAATCTGACTGTCTCCCCGACTTTCGCAGTTTTTGGGCCGCGAATCTTGAGCTTGGGAGTGCGGCTTCCTGGTTTCTTGATGCGATGGTACTTCCCGGTCTTGGGTGCCCCCAACGATTGCACCAGGCCACCGGGCCAGTAGACGAAAACGTCCTTGACGTCACCTTGATCCCCAAGGCCGAAGTGAATCCGTCCGTCATTCTGCTGGGCGTGACTGCCCATCGTTGTTGTCATTTCTCTGATCTGAATGCCAGACTCTTGAACCAAGAGCACTTTGGCACCGACATTCAGCCGCCTCTTTGATTCAGCGAGATCGAAACCGATCCAAGCGCCAGAGTCCGTGGTGTTGCGAAAAACGTGTATCTCGCGTTGTTTCTCATTCTTGGGATCAGCGGCGCCTGAAATGACCACGTCCAATCGTCCGTCCGAATCAAGATCGGCAAACGCGGCGCCGTACCCACCCCAGATGTTGATGTTGGCCTCCTTGTGGCTCTCCCTAAACTTCACACCGTCGTTCATGTAGAGGACGCCAAAGGAATAGCTAAGGTCGCCATAGATCTGATTGCAAAACACATCCACCCAACCATTGTTGTCCAGATCGCCACACACTGCATTGGACCACAGCTCATCGCCAGTAAAGATTCCTTGCGGTCCGCTCGGTCTGATCTTGATGCCAAGACTCTTGCGCTCGTCGATGAAGTGAAAACTCGGGGCCCCTTGGTTGATGAAGATGTTGGAGTCATCGCAGATGTACCCTCGTACGTCAAATTCGCCGCCTTTGCTTCGGGGCCCTGCATACTTGTGAGCTAGGTTTGACACCCATAAGTCGAACAGGCCGTCATTGTTTAGGTCTGCCCACGTCGCACCGATCGTATGACCAAAACGATAGCCAATTTTCTGCCCCGTCTTCTCGATCGTGAACATCTCCTGGTCGTTGACGCCGGTAACGCCAAATTCGCCGGCCTTGTCAGCCAACTTGCCGTCGTCATTGACGAGAAGAAAATTGGCTTTCAAATGATAGTTCCCGGAGTAGATGTCTTGATCGCCATCCCAATCAAAATCGCAATCAACAATGGCACGGCCGTACATCTTTTGGTCAATGCCTTGGTCCTTTGAGACATTGCGCATGGGGAGAATTTTCTTGCGATCCTTGGGTCTCTTGAAACGGGAGAAAGCTCGTTTGCGCTTGCTATTTAGCCACAGTGTTTGTTCAAAGTGCTGGGTTGGGTTGTACTTGTTGTTGCCGCCGGTGAAGAGATCAAGCCAGCCGTCGCCATTGATATCGACCCATGCCATCGCCGAGGTCGACCCGAAAGGAAGAGTGACCCCAAGCTCCTTGGTGAAGTCCAAAAACTTGCCTTTACCGTCATTGATCCAAATTTGTCCGGACGTAGTTGCGAAATCCAGGTTCCCGTCCAAGTCAAAATCGAACCAGCAACCTGAAGGTCCCTTGGCGGCGGAGATCCCAACGTCCTCAGTGACGTTGACAAATTTGATTTCCCCATCCGACGAGTCATTCCGAAATAGAGTGCGCCCATCGACAAGAAGGTCCGGATCACCATCGCCGTCAAAGTCGCCAAAAGAAAAAAGCGGCTCCCGGGTCGAAACCGAAAGTCCCGCTTCTTGGGTGACATTGTCGAAAGACAGTTTCGGGCTTTGACCAGGAACTTCGGGCATGCAAAGAATGAGGGGCAAGAGGATGGAGAGCGCAGAGATGAGTCTCATGACAATTGTCTTCCCATGCATCGAATCAGAGGTGAATCTCACGAACATCACAGCAATCCCAGTTTGACATGAAAAAAGCGCCGCCCAAGGAGGCGACGCTTTCATTTTCATTCGCGGCGAGACCGCCTGCTATTGAACGACTAGCTCGTGAGCTTCGGCGTTGCCAAGATCTTGAGCATTGATTCCCGGATCAAAGGAAATCAACAGAATGATGTAAGACGTGTTGGTGCCAGAAGCCGACATCGGAATCGCCCCAGAGTGAACGAATTGGCCAAGAACGGGGGTGAAGGGCAGAAATGGCGAAGTAATGCCATCTGCCAGGATGAACGTTGGCAAGGCACCGCTATAGATGATTGTCGGAACTGGATCGCCAATGAAACCCGAGGCAGGCGACGGAAAACCCGTCGTAAATGGCTGAGCCACGGCCAAGAATGGAAAACCATCCAGCTGCAACCCTGGAGAATAGTAACGCAACTGAACGATGTCGCCGCCGACGATGTTGTGAACATTGGTCGGTTGGTTGTCGAGCACGCCGTTGATGCTCACTTCAATCGCAGCATCAGTACCGTTGCCAGGATAAGTGGCAAAAGGCAAAGCGGATGTCGACCACGGAAAGACATTGGCGGAGCGACGCCCGGCGCTGGAAGTGGGATTGAAGGGTTGAACGCTGGTGGATTGAGGGGATCCTAGAGGCGTCTCTGGGATCTTGACAACAGATTCACCATCGCTGTCTCCTGGGCCTCCACTCACGTAAGTGATCTGATCGATGATGGCGCCGAGAGAATCGGCCAACGTCAAGGTGTCGCCATCATTGTTCAGGCCGAGACTGAAACTACCGGCATTGGCAGTTTGAGCTTGCAAGCCAAAATTCAGGAAGTTTTGCAAGTTGCCGCCACCAAAGAGCGAGATGGCCTCACCGGGCAGAAGTGTCGTTCCTGTTGGGAAGGTGTGGCGAACAGAGTTGCCATCGGCAAATGTCCAGCCATCAAGGATGACAGAAGCATCCGTACCATTCACGATCTCCACGAATTCGTCGTCACTTTGATTCGAAGTAGTCGCGACGATGCCGTCAAGATTTGTGTCGATGCCGACGGTCTGCGCCGGAGGAACAGGATCGTTACACCACTCAGAAATGTACACCTGGCCGGGGAAACCGTTGGTGATCTGGCCACGAATTTCTCCCGTCGCGCCAGCGCCAAAAATCTGGATGTAGAAGCCACCTGCCATCATGGTCAAGGCATCACCAGGTGTGAACAAGGTGAATGACGTCTGTGCCGGATTGGAACTAATTCCAACAATGTTGTAGGTGTTTCCGACCTGTCCAACGGCGCCGGTCTCAATCGACATCAAAGTAGCACCGACCACATCATGATGGACTGTGATCGTCAAGAGGTCGTTGGCGTCCAAAGTCACAAAGGCCTTGCCTGTCGCCGTGGAGGTCGAACCGGGGCCAGCAACCTGAGCAGCATCCAAATCGAATACAAACGTCGTTTGTTGGGCCAAGATCGGCATGGCAAAAAGGGCCAAGACCAAAGCCACATTACGGCTGGTACGAAGCATGGGGAATCTCCTAGGTTGCGCAGAATGAATGGGTTTGGCATGTCCGCTTCAAAAGCGGAGCCCAACCAGATCAATCCATCTTGTCAAAGCCCGGTCGGCTTTCAATCATTGGGTGAATACCCAGGAGAGATTTCCTCAATCTTCTGCGTCTGACACACAGTTTGCTCACGGAAACGGCCTCCTGACAGCTTCCACGCTCGAATTTCGGACCCGGCAGATTCTTTCAGGCCACAAATGAGATAGGTCCAGCTCGAAGATTCTCCCCAAATCTCGCGAACACAGGCCAAATCTCGTTTTGATGGCATGGCTATCCCAAGAGGATGGGAATGGACCAGGCCAACGATTTGCCAGTCTTTTGCCCAGGAAGCACGTTCGATGTCCCGGTAGGTTCGAGGATCCAGACGAAAACTCTCTGCGTCGCGGGCCATGTTCTTCATGGGAGTCCATTGCGTGAAGAGGTTGTCGTCGGCCTCTCGTGAAGAAATCAGCAAGCCACACATTTCCCGGGGGCAGACGCTCCTCGAAGCATCAAGGATGGACTCTCTCAAAACTGGAGAAAGCGTGACACAATGTGCGTTTGTCGAGCTCATGACTCCACTCCAAGGGCGAGAACTCCTCCTGCCGACCTGATGAGACCTTCACAACAGCGATTAAATAGTTTACGCCTATTCAATCAGCAGTACCACAGGTGCCCTAGCAATTGGAATGTTCAGGCTACAATCGGTGCTCCCACAATTGGAGAAACAAATGAAAGCTTCGGATCTGTTCGTAAAATGCCTGGAAGCAGAGGGTGTGGAGTACATCTTTGGACTCCCTGGCGAAGAAAACGCCGACATCATGATCTCACTGGAAGATTCCAACATTGACTTTGTTCTCTGCAGGCATGAGCAAGCCGCCGCCTTCATGGCTGACGTCTATGGCAGACTCACTGGCAAAGCTGGAGTCTGCCTCGGAACCTTGGGCCCAGGAGCCACCAACCTCATCACCGGCGTCGCCGACGGCAACATGGACCGCGCTCCCATGGTGGTGCTCACCGGTCAAGCTGACACCAAGAGGCTTCACAAGGAATCACATCAGAACATGGATGTCGTAACCATGTTCAAACCGGTCACGAAATGGAACTTTAGTATTGTCCACCGCACAAACATCCCTGAAGTCGTGCGCAAGGCATTCAAGGTTTCCCAAGCCGAAAAACCAGGCGCCTGTCACATTGAGCTACCAGAAGATATCGCCAAACTTGAGCTTGAAATGGAACCCATGGTGCCGCGCAAAGTACGCCGTCCTGGCGCCGACCACAAGGCGGTTCTCCAAGCGATTGAGTTGATCAAGACGGCCGAGCACCCCATCATCTTGGCGGGCAACGGGTCGCTCAGAAAACGCGCTGTCAAGCAGCTGACGACATTCGCCAAGAAAAGCGGTATTG
>JAJRYU010000664.1 GCA_024275615.1 Planctomycetota bacterium | reverse complement strand
GTCAAATCGTTGGTGCCGAAGGAAAAGAACTCCGCTACTTGTGCAACATGTTCAGCCGTGATCGCGGCTCTGGGGATTTCAATCATTGTGCCCACGAGAAACGAGACTTTTGCCTTTTTCTCGGCAAACACCTTTGCGGCAACTTCCCGGACGATGCACTCTTGCAGTTGCAGCTCACGAACATGGCCCACAAGTGGAATCATGATTTCCGGTTTGACCTTGATGCCCTTGTTCTTGCATTTGATTGCCGCTTCGAAGATGGCACGTACTTGCATCGCGGTAATCTCCGGATGCGTGATCCCCAAACGACAACCACGATGCCCTAGCATGGGATTCGTTTCGTGTAGATCGCTAATAATCTGCTTGAGTTTCTTGATCGTGACTCCCATTTCATCAGCGACGACTTTGAGCTCACGGGCTTCTTGGGGGATGAACTCATGAAGGGGTGGGTCGAGTGTGCGGATGGTGACAGGATAGCCATTCATCGCTTTGAATATCCCCTCAAAGTCACGCCGTTGCATGGGTAGAAGTCTCTTGAGGTGTTTTTCGCGCTCGGCTTCGTTCTCCGAGAGGATGGCTGCACGCATGTGGTTGATCTTTTTCTCGCCGAAGAACATGTGCTCCGTTCGGCAGAGCCCGATTCCCCGTGCGCCGAAGGCGACAGCGATTTTCGCCTGATCGGGTTGGTCCGCATTGGTTCGGATCTTTAACCGACGAATCTTGTCGGCCCAACTCATGAGTTTTTCGTATGCCTGATAGATTTCTGACTTCTCGGGTTTTAGCTTTCGGTCAACCAAGACGCGGGCGACTTCCGAAGGCACCGTCCTAATCTCGCCAGTGAGAACCTCCCCAGTAGACCCATCGAGAGAAATCATGTCGCCTTTTTTTATAGTCTTTTTACCAATGCGCATTTGCCCTTTTTTGTAGTCGATCTTCAGCGCAGAGCATCCGGCGACACAGGTCTTGCCCATTTGACGAGCAACGACGGCGGCGTGAGAAGTCATGCCACCTCGGGCAGTGAGAATGCCTACGGCCGCAGCCATCCCTGAAATGTCTTCCGGCGAAGTTTCGATGCGAACAAGAATCACCGCTTCGCCCTTTGCCGCCATAGCAATGGCGTCATCGGCGTGATAGACGACGCGTCCTGTGGCTGCGCCCGGGCCAGCGTTCAGTCCTTTCGCCAAAAGGTGGCCATCCTTGAGGGCTCGCTTGTAGTCACGGCTGTCGAACACGGGGCGCAAGATTTGTTCAAGCGCGAATGGCTCGACACGCAGCAGAGCCTCTTCTTTGCTAATGAGGCGTTCCTTCACCATGTCGACGGCAATCTTCAATGCCGCGAACCCAGTGCGTTTTCCGTTTCGTGTTTGCAAGAGCCAGAGTTTGCCGTCTTCGATGGTGAATTCCAGATCCTGCATGTCCCGATAGTGCTTTTCGAGAGTCTTGTAGATGCGAGTTAGCTCGGCATAAGCTTTGGGCATCTCGTCTTTCAGTTCATCAATGGGGTGGGGCGTTCGAGTGCCGGCGACGACATCCTCACCCTGGGCATTCATCAAGTATTCGCCGTAGAAACGCTTTTCACCAGTGGCTGCATCTCGCGTGAATGCGACACCGGTACCACTTTCAAAACCGGTGTTCCCATAAACCATCGATTGAACATTGACGGCGGTGCCAATCGACTCAGAAATTCCATTCAGACTCCTGTAGGAAATCGCGCGGTCATTCATCCACGAGCCGAATACGGCAGATATGGCGCCCCAGAGCTGCGCCATTGGATCGGTTGGGAAGTCCTTCTTGGTCGCTTTTTTGATGGCGTCCTTGAATTGTTTTACCAGCAACTTGAGGTCATCAACTTTGAGGTCGGTGTCTACTTTGACTCGGCGTTTTTTCTTGAGCGCCTCGATCAAGACTTCGAAAGGATCCTCTTCCGTTCTTGATTGGGGTTTCATCGCCAGAACGACGCTGCCATACATTTGCACAAAGCGACGATAGGAGTCCCACGCAAAGCGCTCATTGTCGGATACCCGTGCCAGTCCCTCTACAGTTTCGTCGTTGAGCCCCAAGTTTAGAACCGTGTCCATCATGCCTGGCATGGAAACGGCGGCGCCACTGCGGACCGAAACAAGAAGGGGGTTGTGGGCATCACCAAATTTCTTGCCGACCACGGACTCGACTTCTCTCAGCGCCTTGCCGACTTGATCGCGAAGGGCGTCGGGAAAGTTGTTGCTGTGGAGGTAGTAGTGCTCACATACGTCTGTGGTGATGGTAAGTCCGGGAGGAACCGGAATTGAGAGGTTCGACATTTCCGCCAGGTTTGCGCCCTTGCCGCCAAGCAAGGATTTCATGTCAGCACGCCCTTCGGCGTTGCCATCACCAAATTGATAAACGTATTTCATAATAGGTTCTCTCAAGGCATCTGGAATCTTTTCGGATTGCCATAGCCTTTGCCGTCGGACCTTATTGCGTCGATACGCCAAGCGTTCTCAATGATGATCCGGTGGATAGACTCTGGCGGATAATTATCAGGGGTTGGCACTCTTGGCAGTCGAATCACTGCAGTTTCTTGCTCATATGTCATGATCTCATTCATGCCTGGGAAGTCGTTTTCGGCGCTCTCAGTAAGGAAATCAAAGGGAACGAGCTTGTAGCGTGACTCAAGCACAAATGTGACAGTGGCGTTCTTTTGAGGTGTCGAAACTTTAACGACCTGCAACCTGCCATCTGGGGCCACATATATGGGCTTGCTCACATCGATTTCATCGACATTTCCGATGCTTTCCTCGACCCATTCCTTGACTGCGCTCCAGTTTAGAGCCATGTCGGATGGGCTGATGTTCTGGCCTTCCATGAATGCCGTGCTGAGGGCTT
>JAJRYU010000663.1 GCA_024275615.1 Planctomycetota bacterium | reverse complement strand
GGGGCGGTTAGCTCATGGGCCTGACCCTGGACCGATTCCAGAGTCTGTTTTGACGCCGCATCTTGGGCACGTTCCCGCATTGTCCGCATCAAGCGGTAAAGCATGGCTCTCTTACTCTCTTGGCAGGCCAACGGATGGATGGGCCAAATCTCTCTTGAGGAGCCGCCCGTCTATTGGCGACTCTCTTCAAGTCGAAAAAGATGTTGGTGCCCAATTCCGTCGGCACCGTATCGTACTTCCGCTTTGACTCCAAGTTTTCTCGGTTCCCCCTCGCGAGGAATTGGGGAATGGGTGGTTTTTCGCTCGATTTAGAGCAGGGATTCTGGGGCTAGGCGTGTCAGGGACATTCGGCGATCAATTGGGGCTTGCCCCAAAAGAACCCCTGACCAAAGTCGGCGCCCAAATCGCGGACCACCTGCAAGTTGTCAGCGGACTCGATACCTTCGACAATACAGATGGCCCCCAACGCCTTGGCAATGCGAACGAGACGCTCAAAGGACCGCCTGAGCCCCACATCTGTGGCCGCGCCTCTGCCGAAACGACGGGCAATCTTGATGATGTCGGGTTCGAGCAGGACCAAAGCTTCCAAGGAGCTGCGTCCAAAACCGACATCGTCAATGGCGATAGCGAGGCCATGGTCTCGCAGGTCCTGCAAGATGGGACGTAACTTGGCCGGATCGCCGATGACATGTTGCTCGCTGATCTCGATACAAAAACGCTCAGAGGGAATCGGGCTGGGAAAGAGTTCCAGGAGTTTGGACGCATCGAGATTCTGAAGTGTCGTCGGCAGGATATTGAGATAGACGCGCTGGCCCTTGGGCACCGATCGATCACCGGCAGCGATACACGTTCTCAGACATACGAGATCGAGGGCTGCTTCAACTCCTTCATCTGAGCACGCCCGAAAAAGGTCAGTCGGCATCTCAAAGGGACCCACAGCCCCACGGCTTAGAATCTCCTGCCCGACAACGGCGTTTGTGTGGAGGTCATAAACAGGAAGGCAGACAGGTCGAACTTTCGTTTGGCCTTTGAGTAGGTCCAAGACTTGGTCGAGTCCAGTCTCATCTTGTCTTATGTGGTCTTTAGCCAGCCCAACGCGGTTCTTGCCAGCGCGTTTTCCTTGTTCCAACGCCGCTCTGGCATCCGCTAAGACCTGGGGGATGCCACCATCGCTCTGTGAGACACGGCTCAGTCCCAAACTGATTGTCACTGGGACCTCGCGCTCGGAACTGTGGAAGGGTTGCCGTTCGACGCTGGCGCGCAGTCGTTCTGCTACCCGCATCGCTTCCGCTTCTCGCGTATCGGGCAAGATCAATAGAAACTCGTCGCCGCCGATACGAGCCACCAAGTCTTGTGGTCGCAGAAGAGACTTGAAGATCCTGGTGACGTGAACCAAAACGCGGTCGGCAGTTGCGTGGCCGAATTCTTGGTTGAGCCGCTTAAAATTGTCGAAGTCGATCATCAGGGCGGCAGCGGAACTGCCATCTCTGTCAGCCCGATCGATTTCGATCGCTAGTTTGCGTTCAAGCCCCCGGCGATTGAGGGCCGAAGTCAACGGGTCGAAATGGGCGAGGTGCTCGAGATTCGCGTTCAATGATTCAAGCTGTTTCGTTCTTTGTTGGAGGGCACGCTCCCGGAGGTGACGGTGGGTGACGTCGCGGATCGAAATCAAAAGAGAATCTTGATCTTGCCAATCAAACTCCAAGACCCGAGATTCGCCGATTCGACCATCTGCGGATTCAACTTCTCCGTTCTTGAGTAGCGCCGGTGGTAGGCGATCAAAGTCGCTTGGTTCCAATCCTAGCCATCCTATGGCACTGGTATTGGCCCAGTGCACCAAGCCGTCTTTCTGGGCGACAATGAGAGCGTCAGGGGATCTGGCAAAGAGCTGTTGGAAGACTTGGTCCGACCATGAATATAGACCTATAGATGCGGTGCTGTTCTCGCTAGCCATGGACGGAGAAACTTCCTCGTTGACGGCTCTACTTTTTGAGTCCGTGTCTTGCATTTGCCTCCGCGACTTGGCCGCCTGCCCCCCGAGCCGAATCGCGTTGGAAGCATAAGGAAATGCGCACACTAGAAACAACCTGGAAGACAATTCCCTTGCGAATTGTCGCGTCTCTCGGAGCAGTTTTCTGCACAAGTCTAATCTGTGATATTTGCCTCGATGCGCCTGCTTTTTTTTTCAAGAGGAAGTCAATGGCGGCGGGAAGCGTCCAAGAGCCCTGGGGATACGATTTGGCGTTGTGAAGCCTGCGGGAACGGGTGCCATTTGTGCTGAATTGTCTCCCCACTTTCCCGCGGCACAGAATCAGACGCTACTCAGAAGAAAATCCCGTACTATTTATTTTTGACTAGACCCTAAGAAATCTTCGGGAGCTTCGTTCTCTCAATGTGCCCGAGAACGACATCTGTGGATTGGCGGACAAAATGGCGAATTCTCCTGACAAGAACAAATCTGAAAGGGATCGTGGATGGGTGATGGAGGCCGTTGATCAGTATGAGCGCCCTCTCATTCTCTATGCCTATCAAATCTTGGGAGATCTCGAGCGTGCTCGCGATGTTGTCCAAGACAGTTTCTTGCGCTTGTGCTTGCAAGATCAGGTTGAGATTGGCCCGGTGGTGAGAGCCTGGCTTTTCACTGTATGTCGTAACCGAGCTTTGGACGTGTTGCGAAAGGAGAGCCGAATGACCTACATGACTGATGAAGTCAACCCACCTCAATCTGAGTCTCAGGACTTTGACCCCGCATATTTGGCAGAAAGAAAAGATCATCTCGCGACGATCTTGGTTTCCCTGGCTGTCTTGCCGCAAAGACAGCAGGAAATTCTCAGACTCAAGTTTCAACAAGGCCTGAG
>JAJRYU010000662.1 GCA_024275615.1 Planctomycetota bacterium | reverse complement strand
GCTCAAGGCTACCGCCGGAGGCGGCGGCAAAGGCATTCGCATTGTCCATGAAGAAGCCGAACTCTGGGCGTCTTATCAACGCAGTGTGGGGGAGTCAGAAAAGGCGTTTGGCGACGGCCGAGTCTTTGTCGAAAAAGCCGTGATCGGCCCACATCACATCGAGTTTCAGATTTTTGGTGACTCTCATGGCAACGTCGTCCACCTATTCGAACGAGAATGCAGTGTTCAAAGGCGCCATCAAAAAGTCGTCGAAGAAACCCCCAGCCCGTTCATGACAGTGAAGCTTAGAGCGGCCATGGCCGAAGCGGCGATTCAATCAGCCAAGGCAATTGGATACGACAACGCCGGTACCGTCGAGTTTCTTGTGGACCAAGATCGCAACTTCTATTTTCTGGAAGTGAATACACGCTTGCAGGTCGAACATCCCATTACTGAATTGACCCTTGGCGTCGATTTGGTGACGGAGCAATTACGTGTGGCTGCAGGGGCACCTCTGTCGTTCTCCCAAGAGAGCCTTCTTCCCCGTGGGCATGCCATCGAAGTTCGCGTTTGTGCCGAAGACCCCGACAATAACTACATGCCGGCAGTTGGTGTCATTGAGGCCATGACTCTGCCGCAAGGCCCTGGAGTCCGTCTCGATTCGGCCCTTTCGTCCGGCATGGAAGTCGGGCTCTACTACGACTCGATGTTGGCCAAGCTCATTTGTTGGGGGCAAGATCGGAATGAAGCTCTACGTCGCATGATGCAAGCGTTGGATGAATTCAAGCTGGCTGGCATCAAAACCAACATCCCTTTTCTCGGTGAGGTCATCCGTGATGCAAGATTTCGTTACGGAGAATATGACACTTCATTTCTCGATGGATTTGAAAAACCGGAGCTCCGGCCCGAACTTCTTGAGGCTTCCATAGTCGCGGCTGTTTTGCACCGTCACATCCAAGGTGTTGCGGCTACGAAGACGGCCGATGGCAGAGGTGGTCTTGATCCCTGGAAGAACTATGGCCGGATGAAAGGGGTGCGCCGCATATGAAATACGTTGTGAGTCATGATGGCGAAGAGTGGGACGTCTTGGTCCGCGATCTTGAGGATGGGACTTTTGAAGTCACCCTTGATGACAAGACTCTGACTGCTGACATTCAACGGTCTGTCGGTTCCAAAATTGATTCTCTTCTCGTTGGCAAACACTCCTACGAGATCCTCATGGTTGCCAATGACGGTATTGTCACAGTCATTCACCATGGCCGCGGTATTGATCTCAATGTGGAAAGTGAGCGTGAGCGCAATGCCAGACTTATTGCTGGCGACGCCGGTGGAACGGATGGTGAAGCGATCTCGGCCGTCATGCCTGGGATTGTTGTGGCCGTCCACGTTGCTGTCGGCGATGTCCTCGAAGTGAACACTCCGGTTTGTGTTTTGGAGGCCATGAAGATGGAAAACGAAATCAAGACTAGCAGCCGGGGGATTGTTCGGGAGGTCGCGGTCAAAACCGGTGACACAGTCAATCCCGGCGACCTTCTCGTCGACATTGGACCACTTGAAGACAAAGAAGAAATGCCGGACTAACGTCCAACCCGTTCGCTATGTCGAGTTCTTGGCTTGTTGTGCACAACGACGGGCGCGCTGAGACTTTTTCGGAATCCTCGTCTTAGGGGAGATCCTTCCGTTTACTCGGAGATCTCTTCTTCTTCATTCTATGCCCGGGTTTGGCCAGGATCTCTATGTAGACAGACTCAAGGTTCTGGTCGGCAGCTGCGCTGATGCACTTGCCAAGATCATTGACATGAGTAACCGAGGCTGTTTCCGCGGTCGGCCCGAATTTGCAAGCGAAGTCCCAGAAATCGACCCCATTGGGGAGTTCATTCTTGCGTTCTCGCTTGAGGTACTTTCTGATGTCGGATTTGACCGATTCGACTAGTCTGTCGACCTTGGTTTTTGGATGGGTCAGCTTGAAGACTCTTCTCATGATTGTCTCTACCTCAGAACCGAGTGTGCTGTGGTCCAACGTATTTGCTGACACTACAACAGAGAATGTGTAGGTCATGCTAACAACGAGCGATCAGATAGAACCACCCACGATCATCTCTCGAATCTCCTCGGCGAGGGCCAAGGATGCTGTGAGTCCGGGGGATTCGATGCCAAAAAGGCTGATAAGTCCGGCCTTTTCTTGCCGGTGGTCCTCGATCAAGAAGTCAGCCGGTTGCCCCTTGGATTCGGGCACGATCTTGCTGCGAATACCGGCGTAGTCGGGGATCAAACGACTGGCATCTAAACCAGGCCAATAGCGGCAAATGGCCGCTGCGAATCTTGTCGTCACATCAGAACGGACTTCATAGTCAATTTTGTCGACGATCTTGGCGTCCGGCCCAAAACGCGTCTTGCCTGAGAAGTCGAGAGTGGCGTGGATCCCGAGCCCGTCCGTTGACGGTAAGGGATAGACTAAGCGTTTGAATGGTGATGGGCCTCGATAGCTGAGGTAATTGCCCTTAACGAGGCGTCCCTGTGGAATAGCCTGGCTTCGAATACCCAGAGTCTGGGCTAGGCTTGGCGCGAAGAGGCCAGCGGCATTGATGACGATTCTGCCGTGAATCTCGCTTGGTTCTCTGCCACCGATGTGGAGAGAAAATCCGTCCGCATGGCAGTGGCCGCCAGTCACGGGACTTTGGAGAGCTATGACTCCTCCAGATTCCACAATGTCCTCTTCTAAGGCGAGAAGCAGCTGGTGGCTGTCGATGATTCCAGTTTGCTCCGACCAAAGGGCTCCACACCCTCTTACCGCAGGTTCAAGTTGCTTGAGTTTTCCTTCGCCTATGAGGCTCAGTCCCTTGACGCCATTGTCGATTCCTTGGGCGTGCAGTTTCTCAAGAGTGTCCAGTTCTGCATCATGGGCCGCGACGATGAGTTTGCCAATCATCGCAATCGGAATGGCCTTCAAATCGGAGTACTCCATGAGCATTTTGGCACCAAGAACACAGGTGCGAGCCTTGCGGCTATGTGTTGGGTAGTAAAAGCCAGCGTGAAGTACTTCAGAATTTCGCGAGGACGCATGCCGTCCCAAGCCAGCTTCCGATTCCACTATGACGGTGGATCCATGGGGCGAAAGGGCTCGTCCGATTGCCAATCCGACGACACCTGCGCCAATGACGACAAAGTCTGCTTTCAGGGCCATCTCACCTCTGTCAGTTTCCGGTGTGATATTTATCCAAGGGTCTCTATAGGCCACAAGGAGACTCTTCCAGTGAGGGAAGGGCCAAATTCCCGCTTGTCTAACGACACGCTAACATACTGAACAGCAGTAGCTTGAGAAGCGCGCTGAGAGAGTCACTGGCTTAATCCTGGAAAAAAAGAAACGATTCTTCCCTACGGGTTCCTGAGAAGAGAGAATGCGAGGGATTCTTTGGCGAGATAGTACCCTGATAGCTCCTCGTCCGATGGCCGTTTGTAGAGAGAACACGATGAACAAACAAATGAACAAAGGCCCCTTGGCTTTGGTCCTCCTTTTCTTGATTGCCACCCTGTTGGGGTCGGTCGTCGCCCAAGAAACAAAGAGCAATACCGACAAGCTCAGAGACCTCAAGCCAGACGAAGTGACGAAAGCGATGGCTCACCTCGCTTCCTTGCCCTTAGGTTTTGTCTTTAATCACGGCCAGAATTTCAAAGAGGTTCAATTCGAATCCCGTGGTGCTGGCGGCAGCATCGCCATGCTCAAAGCGGGCGTGGTTCTCACTTTGCCAATTAGCAATTCCTCCAGGAAAGACAGGACTGCGAAGAGTCTTCCAGTTGGTGTCCGATTCATCGGCTCGCTTTCAGACGTCCATCTCAAGGCAGACAAGAAACTCCGTGGGAAGAACAACTTCTTCTACGGCCAAGATAAGAGCAAGTGGCAAACCGGAGTCGCGACCTATGCCAACATTACCTATGAAGGTCTCTATCAGGGGATTGACCTGCTCTACAACGGAACTTCAGGACGACTCAAGGGAACATATACGGTGGCGCCGGGTGCAAACCCCACTGACATTCGTTGGTCCTATGTTGGTGCCAGTGGGCTGAAACTGAACAAGTCTGGGGATCTCATCATTGACCTGCCTGACGGCAAGGCCGGCGTGGCTGGACGCCTGACCGAAAAAGCCCCCGTTGCCTGGCAAATGGTCGATGGCAAGAAAGTCCCCGTCGCTGTCTCCTTTGTTCTCAACAAGAAGAAAGAAGTGAGCTTCAAGCTTGGTAATTACGACAGCAAGATTGAATTGACGATTGACCCCGTTGTGATTTTTAGCACTTTCATGGGTGGCAATGGCACCGATCACTGTATTCACTTGCAGATGGACGCTTCAGGCGACATCTTCATCACTGGACGGACACATTCCAACCCCGGGATCCTAGGTTTTGGACCTGGATGGCCCGTGACAGCATCGTCCTTTGATGACACTTACAACGGCGAAATCGCTGACGCTTTTGTCATGAAGTTGGACAAGTCTGGCACTTTCCAGCATTGGAGCGGTTATCTCGGCGGCGGCGATCCGGTCGATTTTCTGATTACAGGCGGCGCGGACTGGGCCTTTGACATTCAACTGGGTGCCAATGGAGATGTTCACGTTGTTGGCTTCACTGAAGCAACCAATTTCCCTGTGACTGCCAATGCTATGCAGTCGACAAAGAGCCCTTCGATCGCCGATGCTTTCTACACCATCATCAGTGCAGACGGCAGCCAAATCGTCTACAGCACTTACATCGGTGGTTCTGGATTCGACTTCGCCTACGGTTTGGCTCTTCGCAGCAATGGTTGGGCCTACATCGTTGGTTGGACTGACTCGCCCGATTACCCGACAACGACCAATTGCTACCAAAACTCTTACGGTGGTTTTGAAGATGGTTTCTTCACCGTGATTCAGCCAGGTTTGGCCGCTCCCGTTTATTCGACATATTTTGGCGATGCAGCAAGCAACGTCACCTATGATGTGTCGATTGGGCCATTCGAGTTGGCTTTCTTTGCCGGCGAGACATTTTCAACTTTTGATCTTTCGACTCATCCCAACTTCGCCAACATCTCTGTAGCCCAACCGATCAACAGGGGCGGCCAGGAAGGCTTCATGGCGATCATGGATCCCGGAAGCAACGGTATCGCCGATCTTCTATACACAACCTACCTGGGTGGAGGAGGCGACGACTACGTCTATTCAATGGATGTCGACAAGCTGACGGGTGAGGTCTACTTAACCGGCGTAACAGCTTCTGCGGATTTCCCACTGCTCAATTCCCAGTTTCTGCCGACTGGCACGTCAGACACATTCTTGACCAAGATATTCCCCCAAGGTCAGGGCCTTTTCGATTTTAGCTACAGCATTGTCTTTGGCAGCAACCAGTTTGACGGTGGCTTAGACATTGCGCTCCACAATGGTGCGGTTTTCTACTCGGGAATTAGCGAAACGGTGCCCGGTAACTTTGATGCCTTTTGGGTTAGATTTGGACCAACAGGGATCTTGGAGGACGGCGAGCTCTTCGGCGGCAGCTTCTTCGACATGGCTTTGGGGATCGCGGTCAATGCGACTGGTGTTGTCACCTGCGGTTACACCCAGTGCATCAATGGAGCAGTCAACCACAATAACTGTTTTGCACCGATTCCCTTTCCTCTTGTGAACCCGTTTATCTCAACATACAGCGGTGGTTCTGGAGATGGTTTCGTAAGAAAGCGCTCGTTGAACTAAGCTTCCGCCGCGGGCGCATCATTCTCTTGATAGCGCTCATGGGCGACTGAAGACTGTTCTTGATCTCCCCATTGCCGTGTTCCGCACCTTCAAGGTGGGGTAGGACGGAGTGAGTACTAGCCCTGTGTCTTGTGCAATGGGGATGAGGCCCCATCAATGAAAATATGACAGTTTCTCAGGTTTTTCCGTCATCTTGACAGGGGGAATCTCCAGGGTTTCTCAGCACCTTTTTTCCCTATGTATCGATCTTACAAGGACTCCCGATCCTCGGGTGTCTTGCCTTGTCATTTGGCACAGCCCTTGCATTTGGCAAGCCAGTTGAGAGAACTTGGCATTATCGTCGAGCACCCAACTTCGAACATCGATGGCCTCAAGAAACGGAGGAAAGAACCATGCTTGATAACTTCAAGAAGATGAAACCATTCAAGAGGAATGAGCAAGAGAAACTTCCCCAACAAGCCGGCCTAACTTCGCATCCATTCGTTCAGCTTCATCGTGACATGAATGATCTATTCGGTCGCTTCTTTGATGGTGATAGTTTGTTTTCTCGGTCCTCGTTGTTCCCGAGTTCTAGTTTTGATGGATGGCTGGGCGATTTTAGTCCCAGCTCTTTTGCACCTTCGGTTGACATCGCCGATGAGCCGAAGTACCTGAAAGTGACGGCGGACATTCCGGGAATCGAAGCAGACGATATCGAACTCGATGTTCGTGAAAATGCGCTGATCATTCGCGGAGAGAAGAGGATGGATGAGTCGTCTGAAGAAAGTGGTAGGTACTTTCGAACAGAACGGGCCTATGGCTCCTTCGAACGGGCGATTCCTCTCCCCGCAGAAGTCGATGCCGATCACGCCGAAGCCGTTTTCAAAAACGGCGTCTTAAGTGTGCGCTTGCCGAAGGTTCCAGCAAAGACGGAGCAGCGCAAGGTGATCAAGGTGAAATCTGAATAGTGCGAACTGGCTTCGACGTTCTGCACTGGCTCGCTGTTGCCACCACCCCTGGCAGCGGCGAGCTTTTTCACTCTCAAGCCAGTTTTTGCAAGACCGTATGCGCCAATTGCTGTCTTTCCTTGTCGATCAAGAATCCAATGAGACCAATGGTCTCCTTGAGCTCCGAGAATTGGGCTCCACAATTGAATGCGCCACGCATGTGCGATGATAGTTGTCGTGTGTCGCCGCTCACGAGGAGGCCAGCGACAGCGCAAAGCTCTCGAAGTTTGGGGGTGAGAGCAGGGCGGGAGAGAATCTTCCCGTAAGCATCGACAATAATCCAATCGCGTAGGTCGCTGTGGTAGGCGTCAAGTGCAAGGAGGACGTCATCGGCGTGCTGAGCATAGATCTTGCGAAACAAGTTTTCGCCGCGTTGGCGGAAGGTCTCGATGTCAGCTGCGGCGATTTTGTTGGGTCGGGCGGTACAAACATCATTGCCATAGTGTTTGCGAAAAGAGACAAGGCCGTTGATGCACCGGGGGAAGCCGGCAAACAGGAAACTCTGGAGAATTGCCTCACAGGCCAACTCAGGGCCAAGGCCTTGAGCCTTCGCTGACTCAAGGGCGACTTCACCCAACTCCGCACTGGTTACCAAGGCGGCAAACAAGAGGATGCAGGCTTCGCTCTCTTGGGCCCCTGACAATCTGGAAAAACGAAGCCTAAGGGTGTCGGCGGTTTCTTTGGGCAACAGTCATCCTCATCGGATGTCGATGGATATGGGCGCTGACTGCCGTCCATTAGGCAGTTCCAGAAAGTAGAAATAGCGTTGCCCAATCTCAAGGGGAAGTGCCTTGTTGTCAGGAAAGGGCAAGATTACTTCGACGGCAGGCAGTGTTCCGGTGTCACTGGGAACTGTCTTTGAATCCATCTGAACGCCAAAATCTGTTGATTTGTATTGTTGCTCGAAGACACTCATGCCGTTTGCCATAAAAATGAGCTTGATCGATTGATTGCCGCTAGGGACCAAGACCGCCACCGTGACGGGTCTGGTCGGGCAATCACCTTGTGGCGACGTCGCTATTGGAGAGCCATCGGCGATGGCAGCGGCGACCAGGATTTGTTGTGCGTTAAGGGTTGGTTTTGCGTTGTTTTCCTTGTTGAACACAAAAACGATCGTGGCCAAGATGACCCCAAAAAAGAGCAAGCGTCGGACGTTCGGTGAACGACCAGGTCTGAGGACAGACTTGATCATCCGAGGAGAAACTTCACCTGCAAACCGAGGCGGAGTCGCTGAACCACAACGGTGAGTCTGGGAATCTGTCCCTGCGGCGTGATGGGGCTTGTGCCTGGAAGGAGAAAGTCTGGTCTGTTCTTCCAGGTAGCGACGGCATTCCTCAGAGTTCTTGACCTGGTCAAGCACACTTAGGGTGTCTTTCTTGTCCAGCGTTCCCGCCAGAAAGTACTTAACTTGTTTGCGGAACTTGTCATCCATCGTTTATTTTTCGGCACAACGTCATGAAAACCCAAGCGAAACGCGATATCTGCAGTCGAAGAGCCTATTTTTGTCGCCTAAGCGAGTTCTGGTAATGTGCCAATTCCAAGTGCTGTGCGGATTTGTGTTCGCTGGCGCTCATGGGAGAGGCGTTGGATTCTACTCCCAAAGCACCCGCAATGTTCTTTGCCAAGTTTGGTATGAGTTCATTCTCGATCGTCGCTGCTTCCAGCCAAGTGGCTAGCGCGGCGGTTGGCCCGC
>JAJRYU010000661.1 GCA_024275615.1 Planctomycetota bacterium | reverse complement strand
TCTACGCCATTGAGGATAGCATCCTGAGATGCCGCAGAGAGTTCGCACCAAGGTAAATCCGGGTCAAAACCCTTCAACTTGGCCACAGATTTGATGGACTTCCGATAGTAGGATTTGCGCTTGAAGAAGCGCCCAACCTTGCTGGTCATGGCTCCCTTCAGGATTGGCTTCTCTGGCTTGTCCACGAGCAACTCTGGGTCGCAGCGCCTGACCATACCCAACCCTGAACACGTCGGGCAGGATCCGTGGTGGGAATTGAAAGAGAACATACGTGGAGTGAATTCATCGGGGATGGTGCGTCCATGTGTCGTGCATTGACGGTCTTGAGTGAACCACTTGACTTCGTCATCAAGAGGAGCAAATCCGAACAAACCGTTGCCGTGGAGAAAACCTTGGGCCACTGCTTCAAGAACTCGGTTGCGCATCTTGGCATCCACTTTGATGCGATCGAGCACAAGCCAAAGTTCCTTCGCTTTCGAAAGGGCCGGGAGTTTTTCGTCCAGTCGTATTTCTTGCCCATCAACAAGAAGCCGTAGGAATCCGCCTTGGCGAAGATCCGCCGCAAGCTCCTTGAGAGCCGTCGGTTTCTTGAGAACAAGTTTGCACCCAAGCGAACGGCTAAAAAGAGGCGCCACCAATCGGGCTTTCACCGCAGAACGGCTACGGATGCTCTTCCATATTCCCGCAGGCGACCAAGTCCGCAACTCCTTTTGGCAGGCCGGGCAATGAGGCTTGCCAATCCGAGCATAGAGAAGGCGCAGGTAATCGTAGATTTCTGTTGTTGTCGCCACCGTCGATCGTGGATTACGCGAAACATTCTTTTGATTGATTGCGATGGCCGGTGCCAAGCCCTCGATCCGCTCGACGGGAGCTTTCTCCAGCCGCCCCAAGAACTGGCGGGCATAGGCAGACAAGGACTCGACGAAACGCCTTTGGCCTTCGGCAAAGATCGTGTCGAACGCCAAAGACGTCTTGCCGCTTCCAGAAGGACCAGTAATCACGGTAAAGCTGCCCGTAGGAATCTTGACGTCGATAGACTTGAGGTTGTTCGTGCAGGCCCCTTCAATGATAAGATCGCCTGTCACACTCATGTCACGAGGGGCTTTGCGTTTTCTGCGGTTTGGCTTGCGGGGTGCCAGATGATCCCTGAGTGCCTCTGCCGTGTAGGATTTCTTGTCTGCCAAGATCTCATCGAAGGGCCCTTGGAAAACAACTTCTCCGCCGCCAGCGCCGCCCTCCGGTCCCAGATCAACGATCCAGTCGGCCACTTTCACAACATCAAGATTGTGCTCAACGACGATCACCGTGTTGCCCGAATCAACCAAGACCTGGAGCGCCTCAAGAAGTCTCTCAATGTCTTGAAAATGTAGGCCTGTTGTCGGTTCATCTAGAAGGTAAAGAGTACGTCCCGTCGCCGGGCGGCGCAGTTCACTGGCGAGCTTTACCCTTTGGGCTTCGCCACCTGAAAGCGTGGTGGCCGTTTGTCCCAAGCGAATGTACCCAAGTCCAACAGACTGCAGGGCATCAAAAATACGATTGATTTTCGGGTGGTTGACGAAAAAGTCACACGCCTCTTCGACAGTCATGGACAAGATATCGAAGATGTTCTTGCCTCGGTAGGTGATCTCCAACGTTTCATCATTGAACCGTTGTCCTGTACAATCGTCACAGATCACTTCAACGTCCGGAAGGAACTGCATGGACACTGTCTTCACACCGGCACCGGTGCAAGCCTCGCAGCGTCCGCCAACGACATTGAAAGAGAATCGGCCCTTGGCGTACCCTCGCGCCTTGGCTTCCTCCACTTGCGCGAAGAGATCACGAAT
>JAJRYU010000660.1 GCA_024275615.1 Planctomycetota bacterium | reverse complement strand
GTTGTCGTCGATCGATGTCGACGGCGAGCGAACGGCAAGACAGGTCGTGATCAACGCCTGTATTTTGGCTCTTCTCACATTGCTACCCGCTCGATTGGGCTGGGCCGGGGCGGCCTACACCATAGGGGCTCCACTGCTGGGAATTGGACTCATCGCCTTAGGCGTATTCTTCTATCGCCGTCGAGACGAGGTGATGGCCCGCTTGCTCCTTCGTGGAACCATCGCCCACATTACCTTGTTGATGGTTCTCCTCGTTGTGGACCGGGTTTCATGAAACGTCTAGCCATATTCACCATCACAGCTTGGATTCTTTTTGCCAGCGACATCTTTGCCTGACCAAACTGTGGGGAAGCGGTCGCTTCTGCGGAGAACAAACCCGATACCCAAGAGTGGTTCTTCTCCATCATCATGATGGTGTCCCTGCCCGTCTTGATGGTCGGTGGCACGATTGCCACTCTCATCGTCATGACCAAGCGCGCTGAAGTTGCCAGCAACGACTGAGACGACAAGGCGTCGGGTGCTAGTAGGTGTCAGGAAGGGCTGGTGTACATTAACCCGGTTCCCCGCGCTGGGTTGAAGCTGGGAGGGCAAATGGCGAACTCTTTTTGTTCGACGCTGCGAGCGTTCTTGAGCACGCGACCCATGCGATGGATCTTCTATCTTATGGTCGGCGCCATCGTGGTCCTAGGGTTTCTTGGCACCCTCAACAATTTGCTTGGCGAAAGTACATGGGGACACTGAGAGGGGGCACCCCCCTGGACCAAGCACAATGAGCCCGGCACCTCATGGTGTTGCGGCGGAAAAGAAAGGGCGGCTCATCCCAGGCACCGGGGTGAGCCGCCATTTCAGTATCTACGGCGAAGGGGTGGGTTACTTGTGGTAACCCAAGCCCTTCAAGACCTGCAACACCTCGCTCCAGCTGAGAAACGGTTGGCCTGTCTCGCTCTTGAACGCTTCGATGGCTTGGATGAATTCTAGTTCTTCATCCTGCACCGGCGTCGCGTAGTGCGAGACTTTACGGCCCGAGCTGGGTGTCGTCGTTGCGATCTCCGTGTCACGATCGGGAATCGCCATAAGTCTCTCTCCACTGGACTGACCCACGGGGAAATGTGAGCAGTGTGGTTTCAAAGTCTCTCACTACTAATATCGTAGAGAATGATATATATCTTAAAAGAATGTTTGTGCGGATCTTTACCCCCATGGGTGGGTAGAGAGGCTCGCGCCTCTATGGATCCAGGACTCGGAGTACTTCTTCACGGCTCACTGGGCTGATGATGCCTTTCTCAGTGACAATGCCGGTGATGAAGGAGGCGGGGGTGACGTCAAAGGCCGGTGACCAGGTTTGCACCCCTTGGGGCGCTGTCCGCGTACCGAATTGCTCAGTGATTTCTTTGGGATCTCGTTCTTCGATGGGAATCTCGTCGCCGCAAGCGAGGCTGAGATCAAAAGTGGATTGAGGGGCGACGACATAGAAAGGCACACCGTGGGCCTTGGCGGCCACAGCAACACCGTAGGTACCGATCTTGTTGGCGGCATCGCCGTTGGCGGCGATGCGGTCAGCACCGACAAAGACACGGCTCACACCTTGAGTTTTCATAGCGTGGGCCGCCATGCTGTCACAAATCAAGGTCGCGTCGATTTGGGCTTCCATGAGTTCCCAGGTGGTAAGTCTAGCACCTTGTAGAAGAGGGCGGGTTTCATCAACAAAGACGCGGAATTGTTTTCCTGATTCCTTGGCGTGAAACATGACGCTAAGAGCAGTGCCGGAACCAGAAGTCGCCAAAGCACCGGCATTGCAATGAGTCAGGAGCAGGTCGCCCTCTTGCACTAACTCGGCGCCAATGCGGCCGAGTTCAGAGCATATTTCTTGGTCTTCTGTCTCAATGAGCTTGGCGCTGTCAAACAGCGCGTTCACTTGATCCGCCACGCTGTGGCTGGCGATTTCTGACTGGCAGGCCTTGAGGCGATCTAGGGCCCAGAACAAGTTGACCGCTGTGGGACGTGATGTGCCCAAGTAGGCCGCCACGTTCTGCACATGAATGGCAAACTCAGCGGCACCATCGCCCCGAAATTCCTGGATACCCAAGACCATGCCATAAGCGGCGGCCACCCCGATGGCGGGGGCGCCGCGGATGGCAAGGCGTTTGATGGTATCCCACATGTCTTCCTTGGTGCGAATCTCAATGTAGCGGAGTTCGCCTGGCAGAAGAGTCTGATCGATGAGTTCGGCATAACCGTTTGACTCACCACGCCAGATGATTGTGGGATTGCGCATCTTGCCTTCTCCTAGTCTCTGCCAAGCTGCTCTTGAACCCGACGGTCCATAGCGGCGACCTTGTCGGAGAGTTCGTCGCGATAGGCGAAGAGCTTTTCACGCAGCTCGGGGTCGCTGAGTGCCAGAATCTGAATGGACTGATAGGCTGCATTCTTGCCGCCGTGCTTGCCGATTCCCATACACGCGACTGGGATGCCACCGGGCATTTGGACGATGGAGTAAAGGGCGTCTAGGCCTTTTAATGCCGCCGCTTCCATGGGGACACCAATGACCGGCAAGATGGTGTAGGCCGCGACAACGCCAGCCAAGTGGGCCGACATACCCGCAGCACAAATAATGACTTGGATCCCGCGGCCCTGGGCATCCCGAGCCAGCCTCTCGACGACGTGAGGCGTCCGGTGGGCTGAGGCGACTGTGACCTCATTGGCAATTTCAAATTCTTCTAAGACTTCGATGCATGGTCTCATGGCAGTGAAATCGGATTCACTTCCCATGAGGATTAGGACTTTTGGATCGCTCATTATTCATCAACTCCTTGGCTCTTTTCTATATGGATGTGGGTCAAGAGGGTCATGTCAAACAGACAGAGGTTTTCCGGTCAGAAGTTCATAGATTTCCAGGTAACGGCCAGCGGCGACGTCGAGGACCTCCGCTGGAACGGCAGGCGGTGGCGATGTCTTGTCCCAGCCGCTCGTCTCAAGCCAATCGCGCACAACCTGTTTGTCGAAACTCGGAGGATCTTCTCCCGGGGCTGTGGATTCTTTTTCAGCGCTCTTCCAGAAACGGGAAGAGTCCGGGGTAAAGGCTTCATCGATGAGTGTGAGTTGATTGTCGACAAGCCCCCATTCAAGTTTGGTATCACAAATCGTGATTCCTCGAGAAGCGGCATAGTCGGAGCAGGTCTGAAAAGCGGCCAAAGTCCGTTCTTTCATGGGCTCTGCCCATTTTTTGCCGACCACTTGGGTGTAGGCATCCTCGTCGATGTTTTCGTCATGTTCACCGACCTCGGCTTTGGTCGAGGGCGTGAATATGGCTGGCGCAATTTGGTCGCCCTTTTTCATGCCTTCAGGAAGTTCGATGCCGCAGACTCGCCCGGTGCGTCGGTAATCTTTCCAGCCGGAACCAACAAGATAGCCTCGCACAATGCACTCGGCATCGAAGGGAAGAGCCTTCTTGCACAGCATACTGCGCCCCCGAAGGATATCAGCATGTTGCTTGATGGCATCCGGCATTTCGTTGACGTCAGCCGTGATGAGATGATTCGGCGTAAGGTCTCCTAGGAGTTCAAACCAAAAAACGGAGATCTGGGTTAAGACTGCACCCTTGTTCGGTATCGGCGTCTCAAGAATATGATCGAACGCCGAAATGCGGTCTGTGGCAACAATAAGGAGATGTTCACCCGTGTCGTAGATATCCCGGACTTTTCCTCGAGCTTTCAATTTGAGGTTGGGAAGCTCGGTTTTTTGAACCGTTGGTATGGCCATTTCTGGTCTCTATTCGGGGTATGTTTTGGTGTCGCGAGCTGGCGCCCAAGCCTGACTCATTGAGCCAGGAAATCTTGGGCTACGGTAGGGGGAATCTACACGCAATCGCTGGCCGAGACAATCCGCGAAAGATCGTGTCTTGGCCTCCGGGAGAGAGCGAAGAAATCGGCTCGTATCGGCCTAATTAGCGGACAAGAGGTGGAAATCTGGATTTTCAAGGGGGCTTGCTGTGTTAGTTGCCGTTCTTTTCAACGTGTCGGCGGATGGCTTCGATGTAACGGGCATAGATTTCGACGAATTCGATGCCCATTTCAAAAGTACCGTTAAGAGCCCGATTGATGTGGACAACCTTGCCTGTGGCTTCGATGACCTCGTCGCCCACCGCCAGACTGAAGCGGAATCGCTCCCCTAGGGGAATCGGCTCAGATGCCTGCACTTTTATGCCGAATTCATTGAGATCCAGGGTTACCCCTAAGCCCAAGGTACGATTCAAGTCGGTTTCCCCCACGTCCGTGTGGATCACCAGATGCCCGGAATCCAATCGTTCAGCGACTCGGCGATCTTGGGGAATCTTGCCAACCATGTTGAGGGTCACTCCATTTCGGAAACGTCCGTGGGGGCGGGTTTTAGCCCTCCAAGGACTCTATCGGATGAACGGAAGACTCCCTTTAGATCTCTCGGGGGAGCGCGACCCTACGCCGCGTCGCCCAGCTTTGGTAAAATGACTAACAAATGTCCCTAGTTTCATTGCTTCAAGGACTTAGAGCTATGGTCAAATTGACGACTTTGATGATAACCATCCTACTCCTCGCCCCACTCTTGGCGTTCTCGCAAGAGGCCGATGATGACATGGTTAAGGAATTCGAGAAGTTCATCAAAAGCAAAGGTGGCCAAGGGCAACTGCGCGTTGATTCCGGCTATCGAGATTCCGTTGGCCGCAGGAAGCAACAGCTCGTTTTCATCAATGCTGCAATCGAAGAACAGGACAAAGCGCTGACCGGGAGCCGTGATGATCTGGAGAAGATAATCACGCTTTATTCCTCCCGCGCCAAAAGCCGTGGGTCGGCTGTTGATCACTATCTCTACGGCCGCATTCTCGGCCAAACTGGTGAGCTGGATGAGGCCTATCGTGAGTTTCGAGAAGCGCTTTCTCTCGACAAGTACTTAACTTGGGCTTGGGACGGATTAGGCGTTTACCACTCCAACAAGGAGAACTGGCCAGAAGCGATCGAAAAATTCAAACGGGTCCTGCAACTTTGGCCAGGACACGTGAAGGCGACCTTCGGCTTGGCGCAGTGTTATTTTCGTTTGGAGCGCTACTCCGAAGGTGTCACCCGCCTCCAGGAGATCCTCAGTCGCAAAGAGGTGCGAGACAATCCCCAAATCTTGCGGCAAACAAGACTCTTGATTGCCGAAGCGCTACGGGGGCAAAGGAAATATGCCGACGCTATCGACGTGCTTTCAGAGGTTTTGAAGACCGATCGCAACGACGTCCGTGTCTTGGCGATGCGCGCCTGGTGTTTTCGCAGAATGGAGAAGCTTGAGGAGGCAGCACGAGACTATGAAGCCATCCTTGTTCTCAAGCCGAAAGAGAGAAGGTTCTACGAACAACTCGCAGACTGTCAGGAGTCAGCTGGCCGCAATCATGATGCTATGCGTTCTCTTGAGCGACTCTTGGACAACGCCGGTGGCGACCTAGATGCTTCACGCACGGAACACTACCAGGAGGTCATTGAACAGTTGCGTGCCAAACCAGCTACCGAAGATCCTAAGAAAAAGTTGCCCAAGTTGGACGATTACCTCAACATTCTTGACCATTCTCCTCACGAGAAAAAACGTGAAGAAGCGATTATTATCCTCTCAAATGCGCCTCCCTTGCGGCCTGGCGATCCCCGTACCCAGGATCTCTACAAGGCCTTCTTGGGAGCCCTCAAAGATAAGGACCACGTCGTGCGTTGTGTGGCTTTGGAGCAACTCAATAGTCGATTCGGGCATGAGGGAATCATGAACTTGACTAAGTTCTACACGCGGTCAAAGGAGGAACCTCATCCCTGTGTTCGTGGTATGGCGAGTTATGTCCTTCAAGACTATCCTGCGAAGATGGTTACCGCGACTTTGATCATGGCCATGAAAGAGGAAACAGACCTCTACGCTTTTCGACGAATTCACGAGAGCCTCAATGCTTCAACTCTGGCTTGGATTGAGCGAGTTCTGCCTCGGGACCTTGAGATCGAAGACATGGTACGTATTCGCCGAAAATGGTTGGCGTGGTACAAGAAGCACCGCGATCTCTATCGCAAAAACGAACCCAAGGATTTTAGCCTCAAATAAGAAGCACTCTTTCATCGTGGCTTAGACGATGCGGCGCCGGTCAAGCGTCTCTTGGCCTTGGACAACAGAAAGTAAGGAAATCACCATGAGCCAAGGCGATACAATTCTTGTTGTTGGGGGTGCTGGATATATCGGCAGCCATTGTCTTTGGGAGTTGCGGCAACGTGGGTTCAAGACACTTTGCTACGACAACCTCTCTGAGGGGCACCGAGACGCCTGCGGCGAGACACCTCTCATCGAAGGCAGCCTGAACGACGAAGCCAAACTCGACAAACTCTTTGCCGAGCATTCGATTCGCGCAGTCTTTCACTTTGCTGCGCATTGTTACGTCGGCGAGTCCTGCGAAGACCCTGAGAAATATTACTTCAACAATGTGGCGTCGACCCTCACATTGCTTCGCTCCATGCGTCGCGCTGGCGTCATGCGTTTCATCTTCTCGTCAACAGCCGCTACGTTTGGCAACCCCGTCAAAGACAAAATTGACGAGAGTCATCCCCAAGCGCCCATCAATCCTTACGGCCGCACCAAGCTCATGATCGAGTACATTCTGAAGGACTATAAAGACGCCTATGGCATGGAGCACGTCATTCTGCGCTACTTCAATGCCGCCGGAGCCGCTGAGGGCGGCGTGATTGGCGAAGACCACAAGCCTGAGACTCACCTTATTCCCTTGGTTCTTCAGGTGGCTCTTGGTCAGCGTGATGACATCAAAATGTTTGGTGATGACTACGAGACAAGAGACGGGACCTGCGTACGGGACTACATCCACATTCTTGATCTTGCGGACGCCCATATCAAAGGCCTTGAGTACTTGGAGAATGGCGGCGAGAGCTCAGCGTTCAACTTGGGCAAT
>JAJRYU010000659.1 GCA_024275615.1 Planctomycetota bacterium | reverse complement strand
CCGCTTGCTACACAGGCATTCGTAGAGCGTGCCCCCTAAGGCGTAGACATCCGTCCGTGCATAAATCTCGCCTTTGTTGCGGGTAACTTGCTCCGGTGCCATGTAAGGCAACGTGCCCAGAAATTTCCCGGTAATCGATTGTGTTTCCAGGCCGACGACTTTCGCCAAACCAAAATCCAGAACATGGGGTTGGCCGTCTGCATCAACGAGGATGTTTGAAGGTTTGATGTCCCGATGAATGATGCCGTGTTGATGGGCGTGCTCTAAAGCCATGGCGACAGTTTCGAAGACCATGAGGAGGCGCCCCATGTCGGTAGCGGCTTCAGTTTCTCCGCCGGACAGCTCCGAGCTTTCCTCGGCGCCCGAAGTCACTGGGCCACTGAGCCCTTGTTGCCCGCCTTTTCTTGTAGTTTGACGCCGCATCACGAGCCGTACGAATCCGGAAAGAGAAATCCCGGTGATATAGGGCATCACAAAGAAATGATAGGCACCGTCAAGGCCCGCTTCATAGATTGGGACAACACTGACGTGCTGCAATTTCGATACAGCGTTTGCTTCTCGCGAGAATCGCTCGATGAGATCTTCGCGAATTGCCATTTCAGGTGGCAGAATCTTGATCGCGACCTTACGTCCTAAGGTTTCGTCTTCCCCCAAATAGACGATTCCCATGCCTCCCTGCCCGATCCTTCGGAGAATTCGGTAGTGGCTGATTTTCTCCGGGTCGTGGTCGCGAAGAGTCTGTTCGTCGGGTGTCAATTGGCTCATGATTTGGTTGTTCTATGAGAGCATGCATAAGTCTTTGTTAATACGCGCCTTGCAGTCTTGGCCATGTACTCATGGAGGCGCACTCTTCATTGTTCCATACCAGGGTGGTTCGGTAAACAGGATTTGTGCGTCCCCCTAGTTCTGAATCATCCGTTTTCTACTAAGAGTCGGAAGAGGAAAACTCTAAGATCCTCACTTGCCCGAGATTGTTTGCCGATCCAATAACCACGAAGGATTGCGTTCACAGGAGTTGTTGCCCTGTGGATTTGTGGTTTCGTTTGAATTGCCAAGTTGAAAGATTTCCATGATGAAGACGTTTGTCAAATCAGGCCTTATTCGGGCGCCTCTTTCGGTGTTACTGACTGTACTCACGGTGGTGTTTCTAGCTCAGAGAGTCCATGCCCAGGCCATGGAGCGGACCGTCGGTGTGAACGGGACCACGCTCGCCGGTACGAGTTTCTCCATGAGGATCGACGCTGGCCCCACGTTTATTCGGACCATCGACTTCGTTTCCTTGCCAACCGACTACAGCCCGGTGGCCATGGCGGAACTTATGGTGCTCATGATCGAAGACGACTACCAGAGTAACGGGAAAACAGGGTTTAACGCCAGCAACGTCAATTCAAAGCCGGACAACAAAGAATTTGATGCCACGTTCACGATTTCCTGCAACGTGCCAATGAATCTCATCCAGATCGGCATGTTGGGAAACCCGAGTGTGCCCATTCCCCGGGCACCTGGAGTTGCATTCAATCCCAACATCATTACCTTCGATGCGAATTTCCCCAACCCATTTCAAGGGCCGCAAGTCGATCAACCGAATGCAACGTTCGCGATGAACGGTGAGATTCCTACGTTCGACTTATTTCGTCGCGTTAAGGTCCAAACCAACTCGTCGCTTAACTTCCACGTTTCGTCTTTTCCCAACGTGAATCAACCATTCATCTTCATGGGAGGCATCTACAACCCTGGTTCTTTTCAAGCTCCTTGGGGAGATTTCTTGGACATCGGTACTTACGCTGGTGGGGCGATTCCAGCAGACATTCTTATCATTGGCGACGGTATCACGCCAGGCGGCAGTTTATTTGACGCATTTATGCGCACGGATGCTTCGGGGGTCTTTGATCTCACTGTCGGCGTGCCTCCGAGTTTCGAGGGAACGTTTGGTTTCGCCTACCAATTTCTCATATTGGATCCGACAAACGCACCACTTGCTCTGCGGCTGACCAACGCCGCTCAACCCCTTTATGAACAAGGCCAACGCTTTTCCTTTACGCCACCAACCGACGGATCTTTGGAAATCCCTTTCTTGCCAGGATTCACCTTTGATTTCTATGGTGCCACCTATACCTCGGCATTTGTTCATGAAGATGGTTTTATCACATTCGGCGCTGCTGGTGCTTTGAGCGGTGTGATTGACCCACTCACTGCCACCGGCGGGCAGCCTGCGATCTTTGTTAACTGGGCTGACTGGGACTTATCTGGCTCACAAATCAATGTGTTTCAATTCGGCGACGAGATGCGTTTTTCCTGGGGCAACCTAGTCATGCCAATTACGCACAATGGCGATTTTGACGCCGCAACATTCACTTGTGTGATACGTCTGAACAAGCCAGTTCTTTCCGCCTTAGATGCCGGCGGAATCATGCTTGATTACCGCATGCTTGACCCGGGCTCCTTGACGAATAACGATGCACTTGTCGGTGTTCTACCTGGTATGGGTTTGGCATCAATGCCTCAAAGCCTCGACTTGG
>JAJRYU010000658.1 GCA_024275615.1 Planctomycetota bacterium | reverse complement strand
TTCGACCTCGCCGCAGCCGACGTCGAAAAATTCAAACGGGAGAACGACATGCTGCCGAAATTTGACGCCTTCGCCTCAGCCTCACAAGATATTGGCAGGTCAACCTCGGCAAACGCAAGTGATGACCCTTTTGAATTTGGCATCGGCCTCAAGTTCGAATTGCCACTTGCTCGAAGAGTGGCGCGTGGTCGTTTGGCCGCCGCCCACGCCAAGATTGGCCAGTTGAGCCAAAAGGCACGACTGGTCGCCAACAAGGTCGAAGCTGAGATACGAGATGCAGCTTCCGCGCTCGCACGAGCAAAAGAAAACCTCCAGCTCTTCGAACGATCGATCGTCTTGGCTAGGGCACTGGAACGAGCAGAGCAAGATCGGTTGTCCGAAGGTGAGAGTGACCTTCTGCGTGTCAACCTGCGCGAGCAGGCCACAGCAAAATCGAGGTCCACGGCAATAGAAGCACGTCAGGCGTGTTTCATTGCTGTAGCCAACTATCGTGCCGCCATGGGCCTACCCAAATAACCTCATGTGCAACGCCAAGCACCGTCTTCGTTCAGGATTCGAGGAGAAGGTTGGCGAGGAATTCTTCCAACAATCGGCAACAGACGAGGCGGCGATACTCCGCGGTTGATCGTATGTCGTCGATGGGCGAAATTTCCGTTTCTAAGGTTCGAGAAGCCGCAGCCATAAGAGATGGCGTCAATACCTTCCCTTCAAGAACACGTTCAGTCTCAAAAAGCCTGAGAGGTGTGGGAGCAACGCTGCCGACGCCGATCCTCACCGAACCAAGTCGACTACCTTCGCTAGAAGCATCCATATCCCAAGCTCGCGCCGCCAAGATGACCTTGGAAATCGCTTGCGCACTTCGCGGAGCAACTTTGCGAAAGTAATCTTGTGTCACTCTCTTGCGTCGAGTGATTCTAACCTCTGTCAACAACTCACTCGGTTTGGCCACGGTCTCACGGTAAGCGGGAAAGAAAGAAAACAACGGTAGCGTCCTTGGACCTTCGTTGCTGGTGAGGACGACCCTCGCATCAAGAGCCAAAAGAGCGGGCATGGAGTCGCCAGCCGGGCTGGCATTCATGATGTTGCCGCCGATTGTGGCGCGATTTTGTATTTGTTGCGCACCAATTTCTCGGGCCGCCGCGACCAAGGAAGCCGCCTCGACTGCGAGGAGAGGTGAGGTGACGATGTCAGCGAATGATGTCAATGCTCCAATTCTAACTTCGTCTTCTTCGACTTTGATGTAACGCAATTCTGCGGACAATCGACTGATGTCCAAGACGAATCCTTGAGGTCGCCAAAGCCCCTTTTCCAGGGCCACCATCAAGTCGGTACCGCCCGCCAAGATACGGGCTTCTGCCCCCGCTTCCGCTAATACCTGAACTGCGGATACGAGGCTTTCAGGGCTGAAGACTTCAACATTCGTCACGTCATTCATGACGAAATCCCTCTTGAGTGGGGATTTGGGCTGCCAACAGGATCGCATCAATGATCTTGCTATAACCGGTACATCGGCAGAGGTTGCCAGCAATGGCACGGCGAGCGTCTTCGGCACTTGGTGCATGACAGTCTCGTTCCAGGCAGCGAAGATAAGCGGTCCCAGCCATGATCATTCCCGGTGTGCAGATGCCGCATTGGGCACCGTCGGCCGTGAGCATCGTTTCTTGCAGGGCCGACAGAGCGCCATCAGCGGCAGCGAGCGACTCCAAAGTTTCGACCCGCCGCCCAGAGACTTGGACGATAGGTAACAGACAGGCATTGACAACGTCTCCGTCGACGAGCACAGAACAACTTCCGCATTCACCCTCACCGCATCCTTCCTTTGTCGCCGTGAGTTTCAGTTCACAACGCAGGACGTCCAAGAGCCGGGCAAGGGGCGGGACGTCCATTTCGACCGACTTGTTGTTGAGCTCAAACACGATCTTCATCGGCCGTCTCGCTCCCGCTTCCGCTTCTTTTCCAAGGCAACAAAGACTGTTTCTGCCAGGACCGGCAGGTCGCGAAAGGCAACATTGGCTGCTTGGCTGACTGCGGCGATATAGGCTGGCGCGCCGCCATCCATGGGCATCTCGCCAATCCCTTTGGCACCAAAGGGACCGCCAGGAAACGGCTCTTCGTGAATGAGGACACGAATCGCCGGAAAATCCATTGATGTAGGAATCACATAATTTGAGACGTCGTGATTGCGCATCGAACCGTCTCGCATGACTACTTTTTCGAATCCAGCGAATCCAAGAGCTTGAGCCGTGCCACCTTCAATTTGGCCTTCGACGATAGAAGGGTGAATGGCCTTACCTACGTCTTGGCAAGTGACAACATCGAGAATTTTGGTTTCAAAAGTGACCTCATCGACCTCGACTTCGCAAATGGTGCAGCCAAAACCATAAGTTGGATAAGCCGACCCACGATAGGTTTCATCATCCCAGACCAAGTCAGCGCCGGGTGTGTACTCCTTCTCGGCCAGAACGTCACCCATGCTCCTTAGAGCGGCGACCATCATGCTCGGTGCCGCCGGTATCGGCAGACCTAGGTTTTCCAAGCAAGCTTTTGCTGCATCGGCAACCAGCGCGCCAACAATCATGCACGTCCTGGACGCCACTGTTGGGCCACTGTCCGGCACGTCTTTCGTATCTGCGGGCGCCATGACAACATGCTCAAAGCTCAGTCCCAAGGTGGCTGCGGCGATTTGCCTGAAAGTCGTGCGCATACCTTGGCCCATGTCGGTTGATCCGGTCAACACCTGACAACGCGGAATGCCATCATCGAGAAAGAGCCGCACTGATGCTTTGCCTTTCAGGTCACGTTCTCCATGCCCAGTGAAGCCGCAGCCGTGCATGAACAAGGCCATGCCGATACCACGTCGTCCGCCACCGGATTGTGAGCCCGCGTAGCGGCGCCATTTCTCCTCAAAATTGGCAGCCTCGCAGGCACGCGCCAAAACCGCGCCAGCACTCACGCCGGTCGAAAGGACCTGACCTGTGGCAGTCGCATCGCCGTTCACGAGGTGATTACGACGGCGCACTTCCATGGGGGAAAGGTCAACGGTCTCAGCGATTTGGTCCATCATTCGTTCCATGGCGAAAATGGTCTGAGGGGCACCGAAACCCCGAAACGCTCCGTTTGGCGGGGTGTTCGTCGCCACAACACGACCACGGATGTGTACATGGTCGCAACGGTAAGCTGAAAGGGCATGGAGCACAGCTCTTGAAAGGACAACAGGAGATAGAGTGCAATAGGCCCCGCCGTCGAGCAGGACATCGATGTCGATCGCTTTGAGAATCCCCTCACCGTCGATACCGGCCTTGATTGTCACCTCGGATGGATGGCGCTTCGTGGTCGCCGACATGTCTTCAGCGCGGTCGTAAATCATCTTCACCGGGCGCCCGGATTTCTTGGCGAGCAAGGCCGCGTGGGCCGCGAGCAAACTCGGATACTCTTCCTTGCCGCCGAAACCTCCACCGGTTGTCGCTTGGATCACTCGGACTTCGTCGTCGCCAAGACCAAAAACAGACTTCATCGCCTTGTGGATGTAGTAGGGACATTGCATTGAGCCGATTAGGTTCAGCACAGCGTCGTCCCAAGAAGCAATCATGCCCTGAGGCTCGATGTAGAGATGCTCCTGATGCCCCGTCGTGAAAGTCTCCTCAATGACATGGGCGCAAGTTAAGAAGGTCTCTTCGGGTTCGCCTTTCGCAATCTCGATGTCCTTGAAAATGTTGTCTTCGCCAAAGACCTTGATTTCCGCTTCCAGCGAGTCCTCGATTTGTGAAACCATAGGGCGACTTTCGTAGCGCAGATGAACGTGCCTCCGCGCTTCACGAAGCCGCTTGCGATCGGCACTGGCCAAAAGTGCGATCGGCTCATGCATGTGCCGGATGTGTCGTCTGGCCAGAATTCTCTGGTCATCAATGAGGAGCGGCAAGGCATTGGTGCCAGGAAGATCCTTGGCAGTGATACGAGTGATCCCCGTCCAATCGAAGGACTCATCCCAATCCACAGACATGATTTTGGCTCGCGCCACCGGTGACCGCACAGTCGTGCCAAAAATGACGCCTGGGACATCGATGTCGTCGACGTATTGAGCCGCTCCCGTGACCTTTTCGGGCCCGTCATCGCGGGGGACGCGTGTTCCGACAATAGGAGGATTCATCAACAAGCCTTGTGGGTCGCAAACAAGATCGCACACTTTACCCCGGCCACTGGACGATTGCGAGTCAGCCCATGGGCATTTTCGTTTGCCACAGGGGCCCTACCCCAACGACCTGCTTTGGTTAACATGCCAAGCACATATCCCCGTTTGAAAACTCAGGAGAAGCAGCCGTGAAGGTCGAGGTTACTAAAATCACACGTCACGCAATCGTCCACAGCAACGTGGGCGCAGAAAAGGGCCAAATCGACGGCGTGGTCGTGAAACAGCTTGTCAGTTGGCCTGATGATCGCGGGTTCTTCTCTGAGGTTTTTCAAGTTGGCGAAGAAGTCGTTGCGGACTTCGAAATAAAACAATCAAGCATCACTATGACTCGTCCTGAGACGATCAAGGCCTTCCACTGGCATTATGAACAAGATGACATTTTTGTGCCGCTACGCGGCGCGGTCCGCATCTCGCTCGTTGATCTCCGCCTCGGGTCTCCCACCTACGGATTCGCTAACTCTATATTTTGCGGACACTTACAACTCAAAGCCGTGCGCATTCCAAAGGGCGTCGCACACGGATACGAGGTCCTCGGCAACGATGAAATGACCATGGTTTATTACACCAACCAGACCTACAACCCCAAGGACGAAGGCCGTATTGCATTCGACGATCCGGACTTGGGATGGACATGGTGGGGCATCGAAAACCGCTGAATCAGGCCTTTTCAAGAAGGCACCGTGAACAACAGTGCCTTCGCGGCATAGAGATTTGGACATGATACAGCTGGCTGCCAGCATTCTGGCCTTGGGAGTAGGTCCCACTCTGGACAAGTTTAGCCGACCGGGTGGCCCGGCCCGAGCTGGTCTTGACGCATTCACTTTTGTCGCCATGCTTGGGCTCATCCTGGGGCATATCATCCCCGATGCCTTCGCTTTGGCAGGTTGGCAGGCGATTCTCATCGCCGGACTTGCTTGGTTTGGCCCCACTTTTTTCGAGCACCGCATCCGCAGTCTTGCCCAAAGGGCACACAGTTTGGCTCTTTTTCTCGGAGCCTTGGGTCTCATCATTCACGGGACGGCCGATGGCATAGGCCTGGTCGCTGGAAACACCGCAGAGGGGTGGAGCGCCCTCGCTGTGGCCGTCATCTTGCACCGCGTGCCTGCTGGCCTAACCTTGTGGTGGCTGATCCGCCCTAAATACGGCCGTCTCAAGGCCCAACTTGTCTTGATATTCCTCGGCCTGACCACAATACTTGGCTTCCTGGGCGCCGAAGTTCTGCAAGGTAGAGTCACGGCCACTCAAGAAGGCCTCTTCAAGGCATTAGTCGGGGGTGCACTCCTCCACGTCGTCATGCACCGAACCGGCCACACTGATGCCACATCCTCGGCAACAGGCCGCAAGAACGGCGCCTTTGTCGGCAGTGTTCTCAGTGTGTTCTTGCTGTCATGGATGTTCACCACAGGAGAGCATCAACATTCGGGGGCAATCGATGCCCAATTCGCACACGAAGTTGGCAATTCCACCGCAGCTTTCGTTGATGCCTTTTTGACCCTAGCCAGGGAAAGTGCCCCCGCCTTGGTCATCGCCTTCACGATGGCAGGAGTCATCCAAGTATTTTTGCCCAAGAGTTCCATTAAGTGGATGTCCAAAGGCAGCAATTTGCGCCAATCACTCAAAGGTGTGGCATTTGGGTTACCTCTACCAATTTGCTCCTGCGGTGTTGTGCCTCTCTACCGCAGCTTGGCGACAAGAGGGGTGCCGGTGGCGGCCGCTCTAGCATTCTTGGTCGCCACTCCGGAATTGGGCATCGATGCGGTGCTACTGTCGTTGCCGCTCTTGGGGGTAAAAATGACCATCGCTCGCGTAGTGGCAGCAGCCCTCGTCGCTGTCATCGCCGCTTGGGTGGTGGCACGCTGCCGTCTTGACCAACGACCAGAATCTGACGGGGTGTCGATCGGCGATGATACAGACCAACGACCGCGCATCATCGACGCTCTCAAGATCGGTTGGGTCAAGTTCTTCGACACCACAGCTCCATGGATTGTCCTTGGACTCGTCGTCGCTGCGATATGTCAACCACTCTTGCCAGAGGGAGCTTTCGACGGCGTCCCCGGTTGGCTACAGGTCCCCATGTTCGCCATCATCGGCGTACCGATCTACGTTTGCGCATCGGGGGCCACTCCCCTTGTGGCCGTGCTCCTTCTCAAGGGTGTCAGCCCAGGGGCAGCCCTAGCGTTTCTCTTGACTGGACCGGCTACAAACATCACAACCTTCGGCCTTCTCAGGGATATTCACGGCAAGAAGTTGGCCATCGGTTTCGTCATGGTGATTGTTCTTTCGACGGTCTCAATGGGTTGGCTGACGAATACTGTGATCGACACCCAGGTGAACACCACACCACTTCATGCCGATATGCCTCACGACCATGAAAACGGACTTGGTTGGGATGAGATGGCCTTGTTGGTCCTGACCTTGGGATTTGCTCTGTCGATCTACCGCCAAGGCCCTCAGGGTTTCGTCAGCCATGTCTTCAGTCAAACCGGCGAGGACGCCGATGACCACAAACAGGAAGGGAGGCATGGTTGTTGCGAAGAACCACCCCCCGAGAAAAAGAGTTGCTGCCACTAGTCGGATTCTGAACGCTTGGAGGAAGGACGAAATGTCACAAGACGACTGGGCCAAGCGACGCATCATTTGTGATCTTGACACGCACCGTCCGGGGCCACTTCTGCTATGCACCGCAGGAATCCATGGTAACGAACCTGCCGGCGGTCGTGCTGTCGTCAACATGGCCGATGTCTTGGGCTCAGACTCGCTCTTGCGGGGAAGATTCCTGGCACTCACAGGAAACATTTCGGCACTGAGTCGACAAGCGCGTTGCTTGGAACAAGATCTCAATCGCACGTGGACCAACGATCGAATCAGCCGTCTACGTCATGATCCAAAGTCCGCTGCAACGGCAGAAGAAGTAGAGATGGCAGCACTTCTCCCCATCCTGCATCACGCCATGAATCAGGCATCAGGCGAAGTCTTTTTTCTTGATCTCCACAGCACCTCCGGACCAGGTGCTCCTTTTGCTTGTTGCATGGAAATCCGGCATCATCGGCAATTCATGGAGAGTTTTTCGATTCCCATGATCTTGGGGCTCCGGCCTCGCATGTCTGGCACACTCATCGACTACATCGCCGAGTTTGGACATAGCGCGGTCGGCGTCGAAGGCGGACAGAATGACGACCCCGCGACCATCCAGTGTCACGAAGCAGTCATTCGAGTAGCCATGGCCGCCATTGGCATGACACACTCCAGCCAAACCGTTCACGAAGATCAAGCGCGAAAGTTGCTGCAGGAACGCTGCACTGGCTTGCCGCGCTACTTGACCGTCAAGCACCGTTACGAAGTGAAGGAAGGTGACGGCTTTGTGATGCTCCCTGGCTTCCAGAACTTCTCCAAGATACAAGAGGGTCAAGTCGTCGCACGAGACAATATGGGTGACATTCTCGCCGTAGAAGACGGAATCATGTTGTTTCCCCGCTATCAGTCCGGAGGGGAGGATGGCTTTTTTCTGGCCGAGACAACTGCCATCTAACCTGACCTATTCATGAGATCGTGGTTGAATTTGAGTGAAGTCCAAAGATTTAGCCGTCAATGTCGCCAACCATGACGCTTTTGCTTTGCTGCACACCTCGGCCGGTGGTGACAGCGTGTTCGAGGTCGAGGAAAAAGGAGTGAGCGACCGCGAGGTCGTGATTGACGATTGACGAAGGGATCGGGCACGATGTCGCCGCTGGCGCCACGATGTCGTGATTAGGTCAGGTTAAGGACCGCTACGGGGCCCGTTGAGTAAACATCCACTGAGATGGATCTACATTGTCGTTCACTCCCGTCGCCTTCCTTGTTAAGAATGCGAACAACTCTTGCTGTTGATGAGGTACAAAGCATGGCTTCCGCCTGGAACGAAATCAAAGCGCTACACACACAGTCCACTTTTGGTGCCAAGGAAGGCTTGGCATTTAAGTTGTTCTCCAGGCCCTTGGCCTCTCTGATTCTCTACTTCATTAAAGATTCAAGAATCACACCGAACCAAGTCACGATCATGTCCTTGATCGTCGGCCTCATTGGCACGGCGACTCACATCATGTGGCTCAGCTATCCCGGCCTGATTCTCGGTGGCGCCTTGTTCATGATTGCCCACATGTTGGACGCCTTGGATGGCCAATTGGCGCGTGCCCAAAAAGCTGGCTCCGTGATTGGCATGTACTTCGATTTCTTTATCGACGAACTCAAGGCATATTTCGTCTACATGGCCATTGGTTTTCGTCTGTATCAACAGCTCAACAACGGTGTCGAGATCAAACTTTTGAAACCCCTTGTCGACTTTTGGGGAAACACAGAGATCATTCTCTACATCGCTGTGATTGGCATGACGGGCTTGGCCATCGGGATTTCCTGCACTCAATTTGTCAAACGCAAAGAGTGGCTGGACGCATTCCCGCCGGGAGACGGCAGCGGTGAGCCCAGCGCCCTGGCTAAACTCATTGGCATGATTGAAAAAGCTGGGAAATTCGTCGTCGACTATCCCAGCTATATCATTCTCGTATGCGCCATCGATATGGTGGAAATCTACTTCTTGCTGTACACCGTGGTCATCTGCCTCTACGCCACGCGGGCCTTGTCGCAGATTTCTTTGAAACTATGGCGTGTCAATCCTTACGCCCAGTAGAGCCGGAATTCGCCCCTTGGTGCTCGGCAAATAGAGACTTTGCCGAACTGATTGAAAGCCCTCCTGAACTCAAACCGTAGATCAGGTAGACTCCGCCGGTCCAATCAGTTTTGTCTTCGAGGAAATTCCATGCGACGTCTTATCGCGGCCTTCGTACTTTGCCTATTGCCCACCGTCCTGACAGCACAAACCGCACCAGCGACCAAGAAAAAGGAAATCACCCTGCGCGAAGCAGCCATGAGTCCCTTCTTGTTCACAGCTTCTCGAGGACTGGCCGGGCTAAAATGGCGCCCTGGAAGAAAATGCGTCACCTGTCTGAAGAGAACAAAGTCGGGGCCTGGGTTGGTCTCCATCGCCGTTAAAGATGGCAAGGAAACCATGCTGATCTCAGCTGATGACATGGCAAAAGCTGCCAAGCGTGCCAAGCTCCCCCAAGTCAACATCAATGTCCTGAGGACTGCCACTTGGAGTGCAGACGGTTCAACCCTGCGTTTCGTCGCCAACAACCAGGCACACCTCTTGCATGTTGCAACAAACAAGATCATGAGTGGCCTCACCATTCCCGAGGATGCGGAAGACTCAGCTTGGTCCAAGTTCGATGTCCATGTCGCCTATTCCAAAGGCAAGAATGTCTTTGTCAACAAGCCGGATGGCAGCACGTTCCAAGTGACAAGCGGCGGGTTTGAATTCTTGACTCATGGGCTTTCCGTTAGTCGCGTCGAATTTGGCATCACCAATGGCATGTGGTGGGACCCCACCGGCCGAAGGCTCGCTTTCTATCGAGAAGATCTTCGCCCCATTGAGCCCTACCCTTACATCGACTGGAATCCCACTCCTGCCAAACACGTACTTGGGCGCTATCCCATGGCCGGGCATCCGGGATCGATCGTGACCGTCGGTGTCTACGACACGCAGGACGACAGCGTTACATGGCTCAAGACAAATACCGCAGTTGATCAGTATTTGACCAATGTCACATGGAGCCCAGACGGGCAGACCATCTATATTGCTCATGTCAATCGTGCCCAGAACAAAATGGACCTTAAGTCCTGGGATGCGAAGAGCGGGGCATTCGTCAAGACGCTCTTTACTGAAAAAGACGAGCAATGGATCGAACCTGAGCACGGCCCGATATTCCTCCCGGACAACTCCGGCGATTTTTTGTGGTTCAGTTACCGCGGCGGCTTTCACAATCTCTACTTGGTAAGCTCTGCTGGAAAATTCATGCAGCGCGTCACCAATGGCGACTGGGACGTCAGCGCCTTTCAGAAATTTTCTCAGGACCTGTCGAAAATCTACTTCGTAGGCGCCGGTGAGACGCCAACAGAAAGCCATCTTTTCTCGGCCCCTCTCATAAACGCATCCCAGAGAGACACCCAGCGCCAGGAAGATACCGGCCGCGTCGTCGTCATAAAGGAGAGGGCCACGCAACTCACTCAAGGGGGTGGCCAGCACAGAGCTGTTATGTCCCCGGGCGAGGACGCCTTTTTTGATGCCCACTCACAGCTTGGCGAAACATTGAAGACTAACCTCGTCCAAGTGGGTGGGCTGAGCATGCAAATCCATGAGGCTAAGGACCCGTGGACTCGATACGTCGGCGGCAAAGAGGAGATGTTCAAGATCAAGGCACAGGATGGCAGCGATCTCTATGGTCATATTATTCTGCCACCAAACTTGGATGAATCGAAGAAATACCCGGTCTTGCTCTACGTCTATGGCGGCCCACATGCCCAGCTCATCAAGAACGAATTCGGCGGCGGTGCCGGGTTTTCCTCGGGCTGGTTCCACTATATGGCATGTCAGGGGATCATTGTCATCCGCATTGACGGACACGGGACTCCTCGACGCGGCATCGAATTCATGCAAGCTATCCACCGCAATATGGGCCGGATTGAAATCGAAGACCAAATCGCCGGTTTGGAATATCTGTTCAAGAGACCCTACGTTGATCGTAGTCGCGTTGGCGTTCACGGTTGGAGTTATGGTGGATTCATGACCTTGTCGCTCATGACACGGAAAGGGGACTACTTCAAATGTGGCATCTCAGGGGCACCGGTGACCGATTGGTCCTATTACGAAACTGGCTATGGTGAGCGGTATATGGACCGACCAGAGGAAAACAAAGCTGGTTACAAGGAATCCATGCCTGCCACTCATTTGAGTGGCCTCAAGGGTCGCCTGTTGGTGGTCCACGGTTCTTCCGACGTCACTGTGGTCTGGCAAAATACCATGGCTTTTCTCGCCGCCTGCATCGATCAAGACAAGCCAGTGGAGTACATGACCTATCCTGGGCAACTCCATGGTCTACGTGGCAAACACCGCTGGCATTTCTACCAGAAGATGACCAAGTTCTTCCTTAGGGAATTAACAGGGCAATAGTCGCATCAAGAGCCGGCGGGGATTGTCCTTGTTGAGGAATTGTGTGGCTCCGGACTGGTACAAGTTATACTCTCGCCATGAGAGTCTGGTAAAAATAGTCCTATTCAGAGGTGAAAGTTCCCGATGCTCGCAGCTGTATTCATCATCCAGGCGGTCCTCATGCTTCTTTTCAAAATCGTCGTGGGCTTGGATGGCATATCCTGGGAGGTTTATTCAGGGTTGACCGTGTTCGCAGGGGTTATTACCACAGTTTCTTCCTACTTGAGCGCAAGGAAAGCTGTTGAGAAATTGACTCTAGACACCAATCCTCATGCTGTTGCCTTGATCATGAAAGCGGTCAACCACATTGTCGGGAATCTGATGAATCAATTCCAGTTCGTGCGCCAACAAATCGCTGACGAAGAAAAGCTTTCCACAGAATCTGCTGATCTCATCGATTCCGCGATGGAAGAAGCGCAGGCAGGCCTGCAACTCATGAATGGAATTGGCGATCTGGGAGACGACGACAGCTACGCGGCCATCTATCCCAAGTGAAGGGCTTCACTTTCCCAGTATCGTCGCCCTGGGCTGCTGGCATAGTGGCGTTGCTCCTGTCTCTTGCCGTCCAATTGCCATTCGCCAATGACGACTTTGATATCGGTTTCGAGTCGATGATTGGCGCGCGCTTTCAGGGGCCGATTCAGCGGGCCTGGTTGCGCGGAGGGTTCTTTCGCATGGGTGGTCGTCCCATGCTTTCCCCATTGCCAACAAATCCTCCGAGTGGTGCCACTTACGCCAGTCATCCCCCACTTGCCCATTGGCTCTTTCACATACCGGTCTCGGCGTTCGGTCTGTCGGAATTCTCGCTGCGCCTCGTTCCTATCCTCTGCTCAGCGTTGGCGGCTTTCTTGTTGGCGTTCTTCTTATCGTTTCGACTCGGCCCGATTGCTGGCTGGACATCTGCCATCTTGTGGCCATCCGTGCCCATGGTCTTCTTTTATGGCCGCATGGCCAACTACGAGAGCGTTGTCTTTCTTTTTGCTCTCGCGGCATGCCTCTTGGTGCTGCGCGGTTCTCCTCGGGCGACGCTCTGGGCCGCACTGCTTCTTGGACTCGCCACTTGTGCCGACTGGGCAGCGGGTTTCTTCCTGCCGGGAATCGCGGTCGTGTGCTGGCGACGGCATCTAGGCTGGCGCCCATTTCTCTTGTCGCTGGCCGCCGTTGCCCTTGCTGTCCTTTCTTACTTCTTGATTCTGGTGAAATGGGAAGGTGGTTTCGCCGAAGCATGGCAAGCCTTGACGGCAGCAAAGGGACTTGCCCAAGCAACCGAGACTTTTGGCGTGACGAGTTTCCTGAAAGCTCAAGGCCACCATGTAATCACGAACTTTGGCTTCGGTGCTTGCATCATCACCCTGCTCTCCACACTCGTCTGCATTTTGAGAATTCGCAGCAAGAAATCTGATGAACTTGATCTTTTGATCCTCTGCTCGCTCATCGCCAATGGCATCAACATTGCATTGTTTCCGGCGCGCGCATTCAACCATGATTTCTGGTGGTACTATCTTCTTCTCGCCGTCGTGATCGCCTGTGTGCGATGCGTGTCATCGCTCTATAGGAGATTCCGCATCATCGCGCTTGTCGTCTTGTTGGCCCTCGTCCTTGAAGGTGCCGATCGCATCGCCACACGCTACGACGAAGAAAACACCGGCGAATCCAAGACCATCGCCGCGCGCATGGATGCCCGTTTCGGCACCGAAGACTTGGTGGTCATGCAAGGCAACTTTGGTTCGTGGCAATTCATCTGCAAAGCTTGGATCTATGACGGCGTCAAGCACACAGAAGATGGGATCGCCCTCATTGATCGCTTCCTCGCGGGAGAGATCGAAGCCGATCACTTGGGGATCTGGTACCCCGTCCGCTTGGACTACGAGAATCCTGATGTTCTAAGACACTGGCAGAGCCTCGGGGCCACCCATGAGCAATATGGCGAATCAGCCATCCTCAAGTTCACTCGCAAGAAGTAACCCGCCTTGTTCATGAGATTGTGGTGATTTGTGGTCAAAGAATTGCCATCTTCCCCAAAACCTGCTCAAGAACGGCAATGGACTGAAAAAACTCCTCAAAGTGAATGTGTTCATTCGGCGTGTGGTCTAGAGCCGCATCCCCTGGGCCGTAGGCGAGAGCCGGGCAACCCCACCGTGGTGCGACAACATTGAGATCCGCAGTCCCAGTCTTGAGTAAACATCGAGCTCGACCATCCCGCTTTCGAATGGCCCCGAGGAAGGCACGGTGCAAGTCTGTTGTGCGCGGACCCGACCAAGCTGCGATGCCACCATCAAACTCGACCTCGACACCCTTGCCTCTAAGGAGGTTCATGAGTTGCTCTCTTGTGACTTCGGGAGGCATGTCAAGAGGCAAGCGACATTGCACCTTGAGCTCGGCTCGGTCAGTACCGGCCAAGCTCATTCCCCCACTCATACGAGTCAACCGGACCATGAGCTGGTCGAATAGTCGCTTTCTTTCGACGTTTGTAGTTGCGCAAAAATCACCCATGACCTGCCAAACCTGCGTCATGCGCTCCGAAGCTGTCAACTGCTCGTGAGCCCCGTGTTGTTGCCCTTGTTCAAGTGACACGGTGAGCGACAAATGCCCCTTGTACCCTAGAGTAATGCTATCCCAGCCACTGGGCTCACCGATGACGGCCCACTTGGGTGCGTATCTCTCCACAACATGATGGGCACCGCGAGAAGAAGCCACTTCTTCTTCAACACAGCCGATGATCGTCACCTTGCCAGCAAGTTGCTTGGCGTCCAGTCGCGAGAGAGCGACGATAAAAGCAGCAAGAGAACCTTTGGCGTCAACACTTCCTCGCCCATAGAGGACACCGTCTTCAACCCGTACTGGAATGTTCCCTTTCACGGTATCGATGTGCCCGAGCAAGACTCCCAAATCTTCCCCTTGCCCCTTCGAAGCAATGATATTGCCAACTGTGTCGATACCGGTTTCAAATCCGTATTGTCTCAGCTGATGAAGCAAAAAAGCCGCCAGAGCTCCCTCTTGTCGAGATTCACTTGGAATAGCGACCATATGCCGCAAGAGTGCGGTGGCGTCCGAATTGTTCATGATTGTAGTTCCTCAATGATCATTGAAAGTGCTCGGTTCCAATCATCTTCACCAATGATCAAGGGCGGCAGAAGACGCAAGACAGTGGGGCCAGCCGCTAACGCCAAGACACCACGAGTTTGAAGACGCCGCAAGAGCGGAACGACTCGTTTGCGCAATTCAATACCAATCATGAGCCCCTGGCCTCGTACTTCGCGCACGGCTCGCAGATTGGCCTCATTCAGTCGTTTGATTGCCATCACACCAAATTGTTCGGCTCGCCCCAACACTCCTTCTTCGCGAATCGTCTCTATCGTCGCCACCGCCGCCGCCGCTGCCAGCGGGTTGCCGCCAAAGGTCGATCCATGGACACCATGAGGCATAGGACCAACACGTTCTCCCATAGCAACAGCACCAATCGGCACTCCAGAACCCATGGCCTTTGCCATACACACCATGTCCGGAACAATGTCCGCCCGCTCATAAGCGAACCACGAACCGGTGCGCCCAAACCCGGTTTGGATTTCGTCAACGACCAAGAGTGCGCCTTGCTCATGGCAACGCACCTCTAGGCGTTGAAGATAGTCGATGTCAACTAACTTGATGCCACCTTCGCCTTGAACTATCTCGACGAAGACCGCTGCGGTTTCGCCGTCGACCAATGAGATTGATGCGTTGTCACTGGGATTTAGGGCCACCATCGTCGGCAGAATGGGAGCGACGCAATCTCGGTGTTTTTGCTGAGCTGTCAAACTCAAGGCCCCGAGCGAACGCCCATGAAAAGAGCTCGAAAGATAGCATGCCTTAGCGCGCCCTGTTGTCACAAGGGCGAACTTGAGTGCCGCTTCAACCGCTTCCGTTCCTGAATTACAGAGCAAGAACTTACGAGCAAAAGGCAATATACACTTCAGTTCCGAGTAGAGGCTGCTGCGTTTCTCCTTGGCAAACGCTCTGAAACACGAAATCAACGATTG
>JAJRYU010000657.1 GCA_024275615.1 Planctomycetota bacterium | reverse complement strand
GGACAAAGCGGTCAATCAGTTTCATCTCCATGAAGACGGCAACTGGTTGGTGCGTCAGACAGTTCTTTCGGCCTTGAGAGGACTTAAGACATCGTCCGTTCCGCCGCCATGTCTTGTCGAAGCGTTGGACGATCCCAATTGGTCAGTGCGTTCCACCGCGATTAGAGTGATCTCCTCCTTCGGCAAATCAACGAACGACGCGCTGCTCAAGAAGATTGTCCGCTTGTCGGCAGATGCTGATGAAAAAGTCCGAATCGAATCCTGGAACTTCTTGATCGATCGCGCGTCCGGCGACCCAGATGTTGGCGCGGTCTTGCGGCAATTGCCCTGGGAAAAGATCAAGTCAATCAAACTCAAAAGAAGGGTGGTCTGGGCGTTCTTGGATGCGGTTTCCTCTGGCTCAATGAAGCAACATCCCTGGGTCGGATTTGGTGATCAAGGGACCATGGAGCGTCAGGTCGAGTCCATTGTCTTTTCCCAACCTGCCAAGGAAAGAAACCTTGCTGCGATCAAATTACTGCGTCAGGAGAGGGTTTCGACTTTTTTGGGACAAGAACTGCGTGCCGGTCTTGCCCGCTTCCTTGTTGGTGATCCCAGTTGGTTGGCAGATTTGGCGAGTGAGTTTGTCGAGGAGCCTGTCTATCTAAAACTCGTAGAGGTCCTGAGCCAGGGCGGTCCGTCAGGGTCCTTTGCCGTCGGCATCCTCTTGGCGTTGTGCCATCAGGAGGACATGGGCGACGTCCTATTGATTGAGTCATGGAAGAAACGTCCCAAAGAGCTATCTGTGCTCTTGCAATCTTGGTTGGAAAAAGCAAGCGATCTCGGAGGGACCACACGCGAAATACGCCGGCTCATGCAGTTCAGGCAGCAGCTAACTCCGGCGCTTAGTAATGCTCTTCTGCTGAAACTCATGTACCGCGAGGGAAACATCCAAGCCCGTGCAATTGCTGCCGAACAACTTTGGAGCCTATCGTCTCCTCAGTCACAAGAGTCAGTTCTGGATTTGCTATTGACGACAGATCGAGATCAGCGCTTGTTCTACGCCCTTCTGCAAGTCGTTTGCGAGACGCCAAGATCTTCAGCCCAAGAAATCTACACTGAGATGGTTAGCGATCCCACCATTCGCTCCTCCTATCGTGCCTCTGCATTTTCCGCGCTCGAGGAGCTCAAGGTGAAAATGAGTTCAGAGTTTCTGATTGAGATTCTGGAAGAAGGTGTGACGTCGATCTTGAATGACACGATTTCGCGGCGGCTGATCGCGCGAGGTGATTCGGCGATCCGTCGGCGAATTGAGGCCGTCCTGTTGGCGACCAGCGGCGAAGATTTGGATCTCTCGGTGCTCCATTATGCGGGCTTAGTCCACAGTGATGTTGTTGCCAAACACATTGTTGCCGAACTCGAGGCAGGACACTTTAATGCCACAACATTGGTGCCGATGTTGTCCTACTTGAAATTGGTTGTCGGAGAAGAAACCTGCCTGAACCACGTAAAGAAGTTCTTTAATAGAGCACTCCGAAAGTCCTCAAAATCGAAACGCCACACTGGATTCGAACGTCTGAACGGCGCTGTCATTGGGCATCTGCTTCAGAAATACGATCCAGGAATGTCAATCGAACGACTAATGCTGTTGATCGACGACCCTGCCATGAGTGACAAGGAACATGTTCTTTCGGGTTTGAGTTTCTTGGCTGAAAGCCGGGGCAAGAAGGACGTGTTTGTGGCTGAGGTGACAAAAAGATGGCACCAAATCGGTGCCGGCGACGAGGAACTCAACCGCCGTCTTGAACTGGCGCGGATGTTGGTCACGTGTGGCTCAACTGAGAGTCGTGACCTTATTCTTTCTTGGCTCCGCTCGCTCCTCGTTCTTGAGAAATCTCGTGATCCCCTCCAGCCCCAGAATGGTCCGATCATGAATGTACTCTACGAAGTCGTGACCAGCTTGGCAGCAGAGGGATCGGTTGGTTCAACGATTGAGATCATCAGATTGATGTCCGATTTGGAATCCTCCTATCTTACTTTCCGATTGCGACATTCGATTGACTCAGCAGAAAGAAAACACAACTTGGCTCCAATCGAGTTGGACATGATAGACATCCTCGTTGGCGCATTCCTGTCATTGCCACGAGACTCTTCTTCTCGCCAGGCGCTTGAGGAAGCTTGGCGAAGAGTCAAGAATTCATCACCAAAGCAGCGGTTGTTGTCCTCGCAATTTCGCCTGTCCTTGGCGGAACAAATGGCGCGTTTCCCACAGAGGGGATTTTCTTCCGAGTTTGTCCTCCAGCGCCTTTTGGAATTGGGAGCAGCCCGTCTTACAGAGAGCCGTCTTGTCAAGACTTTGGGACGTCGAGGGATCCAGGTCGAAATGTCTCAAGCAGGGGCAAGACTCTACAGTCTAGGACGCAATTGGCACAGTGTCGTGCGCCAGCCCAAGATCGGGCTCGGGAGTATGTTTGATTTCTGGAATTACCGCGGTGAAAACGAGAACCAATATTTTTGGACTGATTTAACGCAGAAGTTGATCGAAGGTCGAAGCTTTGATCTAGACTTGGCTTCCTATCCACATCGTCACGACGACGAAGAGATGGCACGCATAGTCCTTGTTCTTCACAAACGCGGTGATCGACGGGCCGCCAAAGAACTTTTGGCTCTGGGCGAGCGCTGGTCCGAATCTCTGGGACTATGGACGAAAACTCGTCTGCGAATCATGCTT